>JAUVPO010000238.1 GCA_030598625.1 Deferribacteres bacterium
GAAAAACACTTGGCTCGCCTATTTCTCTCTTAATAGAGAACAAAGACTGGGCAAACTGGGAAGATATACTGGGCCCGGATATACTGCCTCGATCAGCCGCCTGCAAGGGAAACAAGGGGAAACCCGTTACCCGCCCGCGTCCGGGACATGCCGATTTATCAGGGGCATTGAAATACAACCACAAAGATATAAGGAATGTCCTTGAACGCTCAAGCGCGAGGGAAACCGCCGCGAGAGTGGCTGTCGGGGCGATTGCGAGAAAGTTCCTGGCTGAATTTGATATCAGAATTATCAGCTATGTGACGGAGATCGGGGGAGCCGGCATTAAGAACACGGACAAAAAAGACTTCCCTGCCATGTTTAAAAAAGCCGAGGCATCTTCTGTAAGATGTCCTGACAAAAAGGCCGAGGAAAAGATAATCCGCAAGATCAGGGCCGCGATGAAAAAGGGCGATACACTCGGCGGCATGTTTGAGCTCGTAGTGTCCGGAGTTCCCGCTGGCCTGGGCAACTACAGCCAGTGGGACAAAAGACTTAACGCAAGGCTTGCTTACGCCCTTATGGGTATTCAGGCGATAAAGGGGGTGGAGACAGGACTCGGCTTTGAAACTGCAAGAAGGCCCGGCTCTGAAGTAATGGATGAAATATTTTATAAAGGGCAAAGTGGGGGATTTGAGAATGCCGGGAGATTTTTCAGGAAGACCAATAATGCCGGGGGAATTGAAGGTGGAATGAGTAACGGCATGCCTGTTATCGTCAGGGCTGCCATGAAACCCATTCCCACGCTAAAAAGCCCTCTTTCCTCGGTGGATATAGAGACAAAAAAGAAATTTAAGGCCGCTTATGAGAGGTCGGATGTTTGCGCTGTGCCGGCGGCGTCCGTCATCGGCGAAGCAGTGACGGCCTTTGTGATCGCCGACAGTTTCCTTGAAAAATTCGGCGGCGACAGCATGGAGGAGATCAGGAGAAATTATGAGGGATACCTTAAGCAGATAAATGATTTTTGAAATTAAAAACCATCTGAATTTGGAAATGTTATGAAGATTGTTCTGACAGGGTTTATGGGAACGGGCAAGACGTCAGTCGGCAAAGAACTTGCCAGGAAACTCGGCTACGAGTTTATAGACACGGACACGCTGATTGAGCAGAAGGAAGGCGTGCCGATTTCCATTATTTTCAAGAAAAAGGGGGAAGAATACTTCCGGGCGCTTGAGCAGACTATGATTAAAGAGGTCTCACAAATAAGAAACGTTGTTATCGCTACAGGCGGCGGTGTAATCAAGAACAAAAAGAACGTGGAGAACCTCGGCAGGAGGGGAATTATCGTCTGGTTAAAGGCAGACCCTGAAATCATTCTGAAACGCGTTATGACCGAGGGGGGGAAAAGGCCGCTTCTTGATGTCAAAGAGCCGCTCCAAGAAATCAACAAACTGCTTGCGGAAAGATTGAAGCTTTATGAGCAGGCGGACACGTCTGTTAATACCAACTATATAACTCCCCGTGAGACTGCCGGGGAGATAATGGAAATGCTGGCTCTTAATGCAGAGGGCGCAGCCGTTGACCTGAATGAGAAAAGCTATGATATTGTTATCGGTAGCAGGGTACTTGATAAAATCGGACTCAGGATAAAGGAGTTCAGACCATCCAGGGTCGCTGTAGTCAGCAATAAGACGGTCTTCCCTCTTTATGGAGACGCTCTACTTAAGTCCCTGCGTGAACATAACATTGTCCCGGAGGTTCTCCTGATCCCTGACGGGGAAGAATACAAAAACTTTTTGTGGACATACTATTTGCAGGGAGAGCTTCTTAAGGCAAGATTTGACCGGGATTCGCTGCTCCTTGCTTTGGGCGGAGGTGTTGTCGGCGATATAACCGGTTTCGTAGCCTCGACCTATATGAGGGGAATCAGGTACGTTCAGGTCCCGACAACCCTGCTTGCGCAGGTGGACAGCTCCGTCGGCGGCAAGACAGGGGTAAACCACCCCCTGGGCAAAAACATGATAGGCGCCTTTTATCAGCCGTCGCTCGTCCTGATAGATGTGGATACATTAAGTACCCTTCCCCGAAGAGAATTCTATGCCGGCATGGCGGAGATAATAAAATACGGGGTCATTGCGGATGGAGCGCTTTTTAATTATTTAAAAACCAATATGGAGGGGATTGTTTCTCTGGGTGACGACATTGTCGATGTAATCAAGCGCTCCTGCCAGATAAAGGCCGATGTCGTCTCAAAGGATGAAAGAGAGGCGGGACTGAGGGCAATACTTAATTTCGGGCATACTATCGGCCATGCCGTAGAAACGGCAACCGGTTATAAAACATTCCTTCACGGTGAGGCCGTGGCAATAGGCATGTGCGCTGCCGCCGACATTGCCGTTAAGATGGGTATTTTTGATAAGCACGGTTCATCCTTATTGAAAGACCTCGTTAAAACGTATAACCTCCCCGAAAGCGTACCGGAAGATATTAATGTTTCAGATATTATCAATGCAATGAAAATCGATAAAAAAGTCAAGGCCGGCAGACCCAGATTTATTCTGCCGGAGTCCATCGGCAATGTCAGGATTGAAGAGGATGTTGATGGAGAAATGATTAAAGATGTTTTGTCATCAGGTCGTTCCTGATTATATCCGGACTTTTATGAGTTTCTATAGGAACCGGATAACCCCGCACTTACCATCATAAAAGCATTCATAAAAACCCTTGACAGGCCCTTTTTAATATGTTATATTGAGAATGATTATCATCATCATGCTTATATTTAAGGAGGTATTGGAATAATGTCTTTGACAACAACTTCAAATAAACATAAACCTGGGGATTCCTGCTGTGCCCCGGATTGTACTGCGGTTACCCCGGGCCTGGAAAAGATAGCTATTGTAGGAAACCCGAATGTCGGCAAAAGTGTCCTGTTTAACAACCTGACCGGCAATTATGTGACCGTATCGAATTATCCGGGCACTTCAGTTGAAGTCTCAAGAGGGACATTTAAAGTAGAAGGAGAGAAATTTGAAGTAATAGATACCCCGGGAATATATTCGTTCTCTCCGATTACTGAAGAAGAGAGAGTTGCCCGGAAAATACTTTTTGGCGAAAGACTGCATATGGTTATTCATGTAGTGGATGCAAAAAACCTTGAGAGAATGCTGCCCTTCACGCTTCAATTAATAGAGGCCCATCTGCCCGTCATTTTAGTGCTCAATATGATGGATGAAGCTGAAAAAACAGGGGTAGAGATAGATATCGGTCTCCTGGAGAAAGAGCTAAGTATCCCCGTAATAGGAACAGTTTTCACAACCGGCAAAGGAATGGACACATTAAAGAGGAGGATCAGGGA
>JAUVPO010000201.1 GCA_030598625.1 Deferribacteres bacterium
TTGAGACATTGACATCCTGTTATGTCGAACCGGCCCTGGCAGGACCAGTGCCTGGAAGCAGGTACCAGTTTGAGAGGCTTGGCTATTTTTGTGTTGATCCTGATTCTTCACGGAACAGGCCGGTGTTCAACCGCATTGTGACTTTAAGGGACACATGGGCCAGGATACAGAAATCGAAAAAATAAACAAATCAGATTGCTTGTTTTTTTGTAATTGCCCTGCTTTTTTGTTATCATTTCTTACGTTTGCATAAATCGGACTGTCTATTGAATAAGAAAATTATCAGAAGAGGACCATGGACAACATAGCCGTCATAGGGGCCGGAAGCTGGGGAACGACACTTGCCAACCTTCTTGCGGAAAAGGGATACAGTGTATCGCTCTGGACTTACGAAAAGGAACTTGCCGACACAATAAGGCGCACCGGCATTAACAGCATATATCTCCCGGGGATTGCATTGTCCCGAAATTTAAAGGTGACGGACAATATAAAAGATGCCGTTTCGAAAGCGCATTGCATACTGAATGTTGTGCCGACCCAGTTTACGCGGTCGGTATTCGGCAGCGCGGTGGAATTTGTTTCAAAAGACGCAGTTATAATAAGCGCTTCAAAAGGGATTGAACATGGGACCTTAAGCACGGTATCTTCGGTCCTTGAGGACTTGTCCGACAGGGAGGTTGCGGCCCTTTCGGGACCGAGCTTTGCGAAAGAAGTAATAGATAAATTGCCTACTGCAGTGACAATCGCTGCAAATGATCATAATACGGGCAAGCTTCTTCAGGATGTATTTAATACGGATTATTTCAGGGTATATACCAATACCGATGTGCTTGGAGTTGAACTGGGCGGGGCGCTCAAAAATGTAATGGCAATTGCTTCCGGCATCTCGGACGGTCTCGGTCTCGGGGCAAGCACAAGGGCCGCTCTTATAACAAGGGGACTTGCGGAAATGACCCGTCTTGGTGTCGTAATGGGGGCAAAGGAACAGACCTTCAGCGGATTAAGCGGTCTCGGCGATCTGGTCCTTACATGTACAGGGACGCTTTCAAGGAATTATACGGTTGGATATAAGCTTGGAAAGGGAGACAAACTGGCGGTCATACTTGCGAACATGAATATGGTTGCGGAAGGGATCGCCACGTCGGAGTCGGCGTATGAACTGTCCGGAAAACATAACGTTGAGATGCCGATAATAGAGCAGATATATAAGGTCATTAAAAAAGATAAGAAGCCGATTGACGCAGTGCGTGAATTGATGTCAAGAAGCCTGAAGTCGGAATACTGATATGGAAGCATCTCAAATAAAAAAGATATTGGACTCGGTAAAAAGCGGAAAGACAGCAGTTAAGGACGCCCTCGACCGGTTAAAGCAGTTGCCGTTTGAGGATATCGGTTTTGCAAAGGTCGACCACCATAGAGAGTTGAGGCACGGCATTCCGGAAGTGATATTTGCCGAGGGCAAGGAACCCAAAGATATTGTGGCAATTGCCGGCTCCATGCTTCGAAAGAGCGGGAAGCTTTTAATTACAAGGGCGGCGAAGACAATTTACAGAGACATTGATACCCTGTGCAGAAAACATAAAATGAAGGCGAAATATTTTGAGAGGTCAGGCGTGATTATGGCAGGGGAAACCGGCAGAAAAAGGGGAATGATAGCGGTTTTCTGCGCGGGAACATCGGATATCCCGGTTGCGGAAGAAGCGCTGGCAACGGCTTCTTTTCTCGGCAGCAAAACAGAGGCGGTGTTTGACGTGGGCGTAGCGGGTTTGCACAGGCTCTTTGATGCCAAAGAAATACTCTCAAAAGCAAAGGTGTTAATTGTAGTGGCGGGGATGGAAGGCGCCCTGCCGTCGGTGATCGGCGGGATTACCGATAAACCTGTAATTGCCGTCCCTACATCTGTCGGGTATGGTACAAGTCTTGGCGGGATTACAGCCCTGTTTGCCATGCTTAATTCCTGTGTGCCCGGCATCGCGGTAATGAATATCGATAACGGTTTCGGAGCGGGAGTTCTGGCGCATAAGATAAATTCGTTTACCGTGAACCGTTAAGAGCTAAAAATGATTGCATATTTCGAATGTTTCTCAGGTATTAGCGGTGATATGGTCCTGGGGTCCCTGGTTGATGCGGGAGTGTCTCCGGAAAGGCTTAAAAAAGAGTTGTCCCGTCTGCCGGTAAGAGGGTATGAGGTAAATGTAAGAAAAGTAAAAAGATCGGGGTTCAGGGCAACCAGGGTGGATGTTGTGTTAAAGCCGAAAGCCGGAGGTCAAAAGCCGAAGGCAAGGACCTGGAAGGATATAGAACAAATAATAAAGGGATCAACGCTTTCCACGGATATCAGAAATAAGGGACTTGATATCTTCAAAAGGCTTTTTGAGGCTGAAGCAAAGGTCCATGGGAGTAAATATAACCTCGTTCATCTTCATGAGCTCGGCGCTGTTGACTGTATTGTCGATATATTCGGGACACTGATCGGTCTTGATGTGCTTGGAATTGACACCGTGTTTTCATCCACCATAAACCTTGGAGGCGGCGAGATAGCGACCGAGCACGGTATCCTGCCGGTGCCCGCGCCCGCAACAGTTGAATTATTGAGCGGCGTACCCGTTTATTCTTCCGATGTATCCTTTGAATTGACCACTCCGACCGGGGCGGTTCTGATTTCCTCCATTGCCGAAGACTTCGGCCCGCTGCCGGATATGCGTATTTCAAAAACAGGCGCTGGAGCGGGAAGCAGGGATTTTAAGGGGCGGTCGAATGTGCTGAGATTGTTTCTTGGATATGCGGCAGACGAAAGGACCCGTAACACCGGGCGTGGGACAGGACGCGAACATGAGGTGGTTGTTATCGAGACGAACATCGATGACATGAATCCGCAGGTCTATGAATATGTTATGGATAAACTGTTCGGGAAAGGCGCCCTTGATGTTTTTCTGACACAGATTATTATGAAAAAGGGGAGACCCGGAATTAAACTTACCGTGCTCTGCAGTGAAGAGAAAAAGGACGGTTTGACTGACATAATATTTCAGGAGACGACAAGTATCGGACTGAGGTACTACAGGGCTGAAAGGAAAACTCTCCGGCGTGAGATCAGGCCGGTGGATACGAAGTTCGGTAAAATTAATGTCAAGGTGTCGCGGCTCGGAAAAAATAAAGATAAAACATCGTTCGAATACGGGGACTGCAAAAAGATCGCAAAGAAATTCAATGTCCCTCTTCTGGAAGTTCTAAAGATAATAAGTTCTTGACGTGGCCTTCCGGTCTCTAATTCGCGAGAAGTTTCAACTCCTCGTCTGGTTATGTTATTTATGTACAATCACTATTCAAGAAATCTTTCTATTAATATGTCCTCAATATTTCTTCTTGAATCGATTACTGCAAGAATGTACACTTTATTGTCAGATATCCTGTAAAAAACCCGCCAAGGATTCACAACTATTTCATGATAGTTGAAAATCCCATATTCTTTTAGTTCAGGAATAATCCTCCCCCTTTCCGGGGATTGGTTCAATGTCTCACATTTCAATTTTAATTTTTTTAAAATACGAACAGCAGCATTAACGCTATCTTGAGAAATATAATCTATAATGTTCAGTAAATCTTTACTTGCCTGCTGAGACCACTCAACCCTGAACTTTTTCATGACTTACTTTTCTGTTGCCTTCTTCAATAATTTATCTTCAAGCTGTTTGAACAGGGTTTCCTGCTTAATGGTCTTCCCTTCCCGAATGTCTTTTTCTGAGTGAGCCAGTATTTTCATTAAATTCAGGGAATTCACCATTTTTTCGTAAGATTCAGCGTCTTGAATAACAGCCCTTGGTTCTCCATTCTGCGTAATTATGACGGGCCTGCGGGTTTCATTGATTTGAGCTAATAGATCTGCCGATCGAGATTTCAAGTAAGAAATAGGTTTTATGTCTTCTTTCATTTTCAAGTCATTCACCTCCAGTCCAAATATGGTACCATATTTGGACTGGTCGGTCAATTCAATTCTTTAAA
>JAUVPO010000076.1 GCA_030598625.1 Deferribacteres bacterium
AAGTTTTTGTAATTGCCAATAAGGTCAGAAAGGAAGATGATGTCCTTTTTATCAGAAACAACCTGGTTGATATTGAATTTTTAGGATCAATACACTTTAACAATGAAATTATGGAAGCGGATATTGAAGGTTTACCATCTTATGAAACATCCCGGCAGGCAGTTGAAGAAGTATTGAAGATCAAACAAACATTAGAGAAATTAATTTGAAGAAAAATCTCAGGAAGAGGCTTCTGAAAAAAAGAGACGATATCCAGCCGGGTGAAAAGAAAAGGAAAGAAGCTGCTATCAGGAAACGGCTCTATGCTTCGGCTGACTTCAAAAGGGCAAAAAGCATATTATTTTATGCCTCATTCAGAAGCGAAGCGGATACAACTGCATGCATACTGCATGCAATGAAACTCAATAAAAATGTCCTCTTGCCCAGGGTCAAACGTAAAAAAAGGGAATTAAGGATCTTCAGGATAAACGATATTTCCGGACTCGAATCAGGTTACATGGGTATTCACGAGCCGAAGATAAACAAAATTTATGAGAAGGATATAGATGATGTTGATATCGTTATAGTTCCCGGGGCGGGATTTGATATTAAAGGAAACCGTCTTGGATACGGTGAGGGATATTATGATAAACTATTGTCCAGGTCAAAAAAAAATACAGGTACGATCGCCCTGGCATTTGAAGAGCAGATTGCAGAAAAAATCCCTGCTGAGCCACATGATATAAAAGTGGATATAATTATCACCGACAAACGCTTGATAAAATGTAAGTAAGCGCCCGGAGACCCGTGGTATGAGTTTATTATCGATATGTCAATATTGTAATATTTCGTTGGAGAAGCCATGAAACATGATATAAAAAAGCTTATTAAAAAGCGGATTAAGAATCTTCTTGTTCTTACCGTCATGCTGTTTACATTTGTAATACTTCCGGTTTCAAGCTTTGCAGACGACAATTTTGCCAAATGGCTGGTTGAACTCCGGGCAGAGGCCCTGGCCGGGGGCATATCTGAGTCAACCCTTAATAAGGCCCTTACCGGATTGCAGCCTATTCAAAAGGTCATAGAACTCGACCGCAACCAGCCGGAGTTTAAAAAGGATTTCATGAGCTATCTTAAATTGACGGTAACCGGCTTCCGTATTAAAAAGGGCCGCAGGCTTCTCCACAAGCACAGAGAATTGCTTGAAGATATTATGAGGCATTACGGGGTCCAGCCGCGTTTTCTGGTGGCAATATGGGGATTGGAAACTAACTTTGGCAAGTATACCGGTAAATTTTCGGTTATTCAAACTTCGGCAACCCTCGCATATGATGCAAGAAGGAGCGCGTTTTTTCGCAGGGAACTCCTAAACGCCCTTAAAATTCTCGACGAGGGACATATCGCCATTTCAGACATGAAGGGGTCATGGGCCGGTGCAATGGGACAAATCCAGTTTATGCCCTCCACATTTATAAATTCCGCGGTTGATAAAGACAAAGACGGTCGCAAGGATATATGGCAAAGCCTCCCCGATGTCTTTGCCTCTGCAGCGAACTTTCTCTCAGGTTATGGCTGGAACGCCAATTTTACATGGGGGAGAGAAGTGCAGGTTCCTGATGGATTGGGCCAGAAGTTATACGGTCTGGAAAATGAAAAACCTCTTTCGGAATGGCAAAAGATCGGTGTACGCCGGATCAACGGCAACGCCCTTCCCCATGTTGATATAAAAGCCTCTCTTATTAAACCGACAAAAAACAGCGCGCATTCATTTCTTGTTTACCGGAACTACCGGGCAATAATGCGCTGGAATCGTTCTCATCTCTATGCCCTGGCTGTATGCCACCTGGCCGACAGGATAGCAGGCAGCGGCCCTTTTAAGGGCAAGCAGTAGCCATAGTCCCATAGCTCACCATCGAACTGTCTCATAAATATATCCGGTTAATTCCGTCATTCACGCTTATCGGAAATCCTTATTCTGAAAGATAAAAGATTCCGGTCAAGCCGGAATGACCCGTCAAAAAAAGGCAGTGCCCTTGACATTGGGTATTATAAATATTTAAATTTATAGTCCGTGCGTTGTCGAGAATCGGAGTTTACCGTAAAAATTATTAACAGGAGGATTGTATGGCATACAGAAATTATAATGATCGTATTGGTGGTATAAATCACTGGTTATTTGCACAGGAAGAATTCAAACATATTATTTCCCGTTCGTTCAGGGGTGAAGAATACTCGAGCGTCATAAACGGCTCCGGGGCCGTAAAGGGAGAACAGAAATACCCTAAGGGTTATCAGGATGTCATTGTCCCGGAGTTGAGGCGCAGGTCTGATTTTTTAAGCCGGATTCCAGCTCTTAAAGACGTAAAACCGGACTCTCATAAAGTTTTAACCGTACTGGTCGGAGATAAAGACGACCCGAAGGTTGCGGCTTCACGGAGCTATGTCGGCATGAAATCGGCTACGACAAAGCAATCGGGTCTGTCAAGCATGGTTGAAGAATTCCCTTCGACAATAACAACTGCCGAAATGTATGAAAATCTCGAAAAGTGGAACAGTGACAGTTCAATTTCCATATTAATGTTCCAGCTGCCCTTCGGCGGCAAGGCCGGAGAGACAATCGATACCACGGCGCTCTGCAACCGTATCAATGTCGCAAAAGATGGCGACGGACTCAACCAGGTAACCCTGGGGCTCATGTCCCTCGGCGCTGACCGCTACTATGACTGCTGTACACCGGGCGGGATGGTGGACCTCGCCAGTGTCTATTTAGTAAGGGAAAAAGGCGCGAGACTGCGTCCTGACGGGATCGCAAGCTTCGCAGGGCTTGAAGTGCTTGTGGCAGGAAGGAGCAACATCGTGGGAGAGCCCCTTTTCAATCTCCTGAAACGTTTTGACGCCACAACACTTGGACCTCTTCATACACGCACAGGCACAGGCGGTAAATCCGATAAGGAAACCCAGTTAAAGGTATATACGGAGCTTTCAAAACGGGCCGACATAGTCTTCGGCTGCATGGGCTTCCACCCGTATAAGGTTCATACTGATTCGGAATACTTCTTTACGGCTGATATGCTGAAAGAGGGTGTACTGATAATTGACGCATCAACATCATTCAGGAAAGACGGCAAAAAACCTTATGGCGATGTTGATCCGTCAGCGCGCTCAAAGGCATGCGCGTTTACCCTTGAAACGGGAGGCGTAGGTCCGGCAACCGTCACCAGGCTCGTACACCAGGGCTGGAAGGGCATGCTCTATCAGAACATCGACAAGGTGAGGAAGGCCGTTGAGGACAATAAATCAGTTGTTATATCGACCTTCACAAAACTCCTGGCATCATATGCCGGCGCAAGCGAATCCGATGCAGCAGGCAACGCTGAAACTCTCTTTAACAGGGCCATTGACGCAAACAGCCACCCGGTGCACGCAGTTGACGCGCTCGAGGCGATATTCCCAGAACTGATGAAATAGCCGGTTTTTTTATGAAAAGTTCTCCTTTAATATCTCCCCCTTTGGAAAAAGGGGGATTAAGGGGGATTTTATAATTATAAAGGCAGCAAATCCCCCCTTGCCCCCTTTACTAAATCGGAAGAAAAGCTAAAAAAGCTTATATCTATCAACAAACCTTCAGTGTAGCACGAATATTGGAATTTTCATTTGTAGGGGTAATTCATGAATTACCCCTACGTTTTGTCCTCGACAGGAATATCTTCAGGCTGAATCCAGATGATCTTTCCGTCTTCCCATGACGCAATGGGATTGCCTGCCTTTTTATGCAGCAAGAGAGCCTCTTTTACGGCTTTTTGTAAAGCTTCATCTATTTCACTTCCGGTATTAAAAAATTCATCAATATTCTTTTTGGCTTCACTCATGATATTCCTCTCTGATTATATTCCATAAATCAGGCTGATAAACAATTTCCCCGCCCTTTTCTCCTCCCAATCCAATTAAAGCCGGACCTGAAGGATTTGAATTGTTATATAGCCTCCATGCATCCGCAAATGGCACATAGAGCTGGAAAAAATTTGTTATGCCTTTATTATATCGTCTCCTAATGGTTTCTTCAGACACATTATGCCCGCCGAGACGGACTCTTTCTGCTACCCTTGCTATTGCAAACTCAGCACTTGGAAGCCAGAGAAAAACAAGATGGAAAATATATCCCTTTTGTTTCAGTTCCTTTATCCAAGGGGCAAAAGTACGGCTTGCAAGGGTTGTTTCAAATGCAAAATCCACCCGTTCTTTTGCAAGGTGATGTATTCTTTTCAGCATAACGCGGCCCGCCTGAAAGGCCGCCCCTTCAGGCTGAAAAGCAGAAAGCCCCTCGGCAATTACATCTGCGTTAACAAACTCAGTTACTCCCAGAGTGCCTTTAAGCAGAGAAGGAGCCGTCGTTGATTTACCGGAACCATTTGGCCCAGAAATCACAATTATATGCGGTCGCTGTTCAGTCATCAGATTTCAAAAAAGTTTAATAATAAATAACATATAATTATAATACTAAATAGACGGGTAAATCCTGCTATGTGCCTCCGGTGATGTATTCCATCTGCTGGCTATGAACCCCGGGAAGAACGGCATGGTAGGGGCCGTCTTATTTTGTTTATGCATGCACGCAAAACGTAGGGGTAATTCATGAATTACCCCTACAAATCATCCTTTTCTATAAACATCATCATGGCTACCTATATCGAGAAAGATTATTCCCTTTTCTGTTATTTTCAGACTAAGCGTTAATCTGTAACTATGAGTGATGCTCGCGGCAAAAATGCCTTCGAGCTTTCCGCCGAGTGGATGCAGCTTAAGATGCGGCTGAAACGGGTCATCGATCAAACTTGCCAGTCGTCCCCTTAAGTCCGGATGCTTATGGAGGAACTTTTTTGCGCTCCTCATAAAGTGCCGGGTCGTTACGAGCTCATACATTCTTATTCTTCATCTTCCTCATCCAGTGCCTTCAACAGTTCATCAACGCTTTTGAATTTTCTCGTCCGCCCGGCAGTAACGTCCTCAAGAGACGCCTTTACCCTGGCGATGTATGCTTCATCCTCAGCTTCGAGAAGCTCCTGGTAACGCTCTTCAGAGACTACAACATATTGCGGGCGGTTATTCTTGATAACATGAACCGGTCCCTCCTTTAATGCCTCGTCAACAGCGCCAATACCCCTGCGCTTTATGTCCTGTGCTGCTATTGACTTCACAATTAATACCTCCAGCAGTACTTTATTTAGTACTTTTATATTACTCTATTCGGTATCTATATGCAAGCTAAATATGGGACGGGCAATTCATGAATTGCCCCTACATTTTCCAAAAGCAGCATGTTTTTAAGGAGTTTATAGCGTAGAGTTAAACCGAAACTTAACTGTGACTCAGCAGCCTTTTCTTCCGAAGCCTCTCCTTTAAGCTATTCAGAAAGCGTTTCAGTCCGGTGAAAAGAGAAGACATTGCGTGATCGGGGATCAGGGTCTAACCCATCTGCCTTAATCGGGATTTAAAATCAGTTAATTCAGGATGTTACATTTTAACGGAAATCAGGGTATTCGGCAAGAGAAAAGTGGATAAGTCCGGTAAAAAAGAGAACAGGACTGAGAATACTATCGTTCATTTGCGGCAAGTGCGTCACATATGATACACTTTGATAAGGAGGTGGAAAAATGCCTACAACAAAACCGAGAATAAACATTATACTTGAAGAACCCCTTTATAAAACAGTGGAGAAGCTTGCTAAACGAGACGGCATGTCATTATCACTTAAAGCCCGTGATCTTATAAAAGAGGCGCTGGAAATCCAGGAAGATATTGCGCTGTCTTCGTTCGCTGAAGAAAGAGAAAAGACATTCCGGAAGTCAAAGGCCTTAAAACATGATGAGGTCTGGTAACTTTGCCGTTTGAACTCAGATATCATCCTGATGTCGGGGATAAAGATATTCCCTCAATAAACAATAATCTCCGTAATCGAATTAAAAAAGCAATCGAGAGCCGACTCATTACCGAACCACACATGTATGGAGAGCCTTTAAGAAAAAACCTCAGGGGTTACTGGAAGCTGAGGGTCGGGGATTACAGGGTTGTTTTTAGAATAGCAAAAAATGAAGTATTGATCCTCGGCATTATCCACAGGAAGAAGGTTTACGATTACATCGCCAAAAGAATATAAGGTGATTGCCGGCCCATTCTTTTGACACCAAATATCGCCAAATGTTAAACTTTTTAACTGGATTTTTCTTTTTAAAATAAATTCAATGGATAAGAAAAAAATAGAAAAAGGGGTAAGACTGATTCTTGAAGGTATCGGCGAAGATCCTGAAAGACCGGGGATTAAGGATACGCCCGGAAGGATTGCGAATCTTTATGAAGATATATTTTCAGGTCTCAACACGCCTACAGAGGAAATATTAAAGCCCATTAAAGGTGAAAGCCACGATGAGCTGGTTCTTCTTAAGGATATCCCCTTTTATTCAATATGCGAACATCATTTACTGCCTTTTATCGGAAAAGCTCATGTAGCTTACATACCGTCCGGCGGAAAAATCGTCGGACTCAGCAAGCTGGCGCGCGCTGTTGAAATATTCGCCAAGAGACCGCAGGTCCAGGAGCGTCTGACCACACAGCTTGCCGATATGATCATGAAGAAGCTTAAACCAAAAGGCGCTATGGTGATAATCGATGCCGAACATCTTTGTCTGTCAATGCGCGGTGTAAAAAAACCCGGAGCAAAAACAGTTACATCCGCTGTCAGGGGAATATTCCGCACCAAGGAATCAACAAGAGTTGAACTGCTTGAATTGATCAAGCGGAGCGGCTAAAGCATAATATAATTAAATATACAAAATGGAGTTGTTTCCATGGTAAAAATATAAATTCGTTTGAACGACTAAAACTGTACAATGGGTCGTCAATACGGTATAAGGAGACGATAAATGATTATTACTCAGAAAAGAGATCGCAAGCAACTTCTGGAAAACATCAGGGACTATAACAGTTTCTTTCTTATAGGCTGTTCGGAGTGCTCTACACTCTGCGGAACAGGCGGAGAGCCTGAACTTAAAGAGATGAAGGAACTGCTTGAATCCGAAGGCAAGAAAGTAACCGGGACATTTGTCGCCAAAACAGGATGCCAGGTACTGGGTACAAAAGTAGAGCTGAAAAAGAATTTCAAGAGCGAAGTTGATGACGCTGAATGCATTCTGGTTATGTCCTGCGGAGCAGGTACACAGAGCGTGGTTGAACTTTTCAAGGACAAGCCGGTATATCCGACTAATGATTCCCTGTTTCTCGGCAACATGACAAGGATGCAGTTTTTTGACGAAAGATGTTCTCTGTGCGGCGATTGTATACTCGACAGGACCGGGGGTATCTGTCCTGTTACCGCCTGTCCAAAGGGTTTGTTGAACGGACCCTGCGGAGGGACCAATGAAGGAAAATGCGAGGTCAGCGCTGATATTGAATGCGCATGGGTAAGAATTTACAACAGGCTGAAACAGATAGACCGGCTTGATGACATGAAAAAGATCTCCGATCCCAAAAACTGGTCTGCCCATAAAAAACCAATGAATCTGAATGTACGCGAAAAGGCGTCATCTGAAAAAAAATAACGCAATATTTGTCATCGTCTTTATTAAAATAAAATTAAACGGGAGGATAAAAAGTGAGTTTTAGAGAAGCCCTTAATTCAGGCAAGTTTGCGGTTACGGCGGAAGCCGGACCACCCAAAGGAACCGACATAAAAAAGATAGTTCATGAAGTGGAAATGCTCAAAGGAAAAGTGGACGCCGTCAATGTTACGGACAACCAGTCGGCAGTCATGCGTATAAGCTCCACGTCCTTTTGCAAGATACTTTTAGACATGGGGCTTGAACCTGTTCTTCAGATGACATGCCGCGACCGCAATCGCATTGGACTTCAATCCGACCTTCTGGGCGCGAGTATTCTCGGAATTAAAAATGTGCTGTGTATGACCGGTGACCACCCCAATGCAGGAGATCACAAAGAGGCAAAGCCTGTATATGACATCGAGTCCGTGCAGCTCCTCAAAGTTGTTGATTCACTAAATAACGGCAAAGACATGATGGGAAATGAATTGAAGGGAGCAACAGACTTCTTTCAGGGCGCTGTTGTCACTCCTGAAGCCAATCCCCTGGAGCCGCAGTTGATGAAGTTCGAAAAAAAGATCGAAGCCGGGGCGAATTTTTTTCAGACACAGGCCATATATGATATTGGAAAGTTCAAGGAGTTCATGACTCATGCAAGAAAACATTCCGTCAAAATACTTGCCGGACTTGTTCTTCTCAAGAGCGCCGGCATGGCAAACTTCATGAA
>JAUVPO010000154.1 GCA_030598625.1 Deferribacteres bacterium
CCTATCAACATGGAGATTATGCCTCCAATTGTCAGAAGGCCAAAGGAGACGATTTTAATTTCGAGAATGAATAAAATTATTGCAACAATGATTAGTAGAAGTCCGGCATAATTTACCGGCAGGGTTTGAAATGAATAAAAGGCAAGTATTAAGGATATTGCACCGATGACACCCGGAAATATGGCGCCCGGATTTGTAAATTCGAAAAAAATCCCGTAGAAACCGATGAGCATGAGCAGATAAGCAACGTTCGGATCGCTTATTATATCGAGCACCTTATGTCTGAAGCCGATATCTCTGTATTGGATATTGACGCCTTTGGTTTTCAGGGTGTGTTTTCCTAAGGATGTTTCAACCATCCTCTGGTCGATTGTGTCTAATAATGTTCTGGTATCCGGCGCGATTATATCTATAACTTTCAGCTTCAGAGCTTCTTTTTCTGTTATGGAGACACTCTCCCTTACGGCCTTTTCCGCCCATTCGGAGTTTCTTCCCCTTTTTTCGGCTATGGATTTTATATAGGCGGAAGCGTCATTAACGGCTTTCTCGGCAAGGGTCTTATCCATTTTTCCGCCTATGCCCACAGGATGCGCGGCGCCGATATTTGTGCCCGGCGCCATAGCGGCTACATGAGACGCGAGAGTAATAAATACTCCCGCGGAAGCGGCCCTGGCCCCGCCGGGGGACACGTACACTATTACCGGAATTTCGCTTGCCGTTATTTTCTTGACAATTGACCTCATTGAGGTGTCAAGACCACCGGGTGTATCCAGTTCAATGACCAGCGCATCCGCTTTTTGGGTTTCCGCCTCATCAATGCTTTTGGAAATGAATTCAGACATTACAGGATTTACAACTCCCTCCACATTGATTACAATTACATCGGCGACTGAAGGACGGGTGAGAAGAAGTGAGGCAATAAGGACCAGAAACAAGAGGAAAGATTTATTCGTCATTTGAAAAATTATAACCTTAGCGGCCTTGTAATTGTCAAGACTTTTCATTATATGATATATTACATCTTGTTAAGAAAGGCCCGAATAAAACGACATCTTATCCATGCTTAAAATCAACGAAATATTTAAAAGCATTCAGGGAGAATCTACATACGCTGGCCTTCCGTGTACCTTTGTAAGGCTGGCCGGCTGCAATCTCAGATGTACGTATTGCGATACCAACTACGCATACTATGACGGCAAGGAGCTATCCGATGAAGAAATAGTGTCCAAGATTCAGGAATACGGTGTTAAGTGTGTTGAGTTTACCGGAGGGGAGCCTCTGCTTCAGGAAGAAACCCCTAAATTATTAAAGACCCTTCTTGATAAAGGATATAACGTGCTGGTCGAAACAAACGGTTCAATCTGCATAGGTTGTCTTGATAAGAGACTGAACATAATCATGGATTATAAAACCCCGAAGAGCGGAATGAGCGAGCGGATGAGGCCGAAGAATCTGGATTTTTTAAAGCCGACAGACCAGATAAAGTTTGTGTTGATGGATGAATCGGATTACAACTGGGCCAAAGATATAATTATCAATAATAAATTGCTTGACAGGTTTGAAAATGTTCTTATGTCGCCTGCATACGGAGAGCTTTCACCCAAGTCTCTCGTGAACTGGGTTTTACAGGACAACCTTCCGGTAAGAGTACAGTTGCAAATCCATAAATACATCTGGGCTCCTGACGAACGTGAAGGGATATAATAAATCGGGACCGGGAAGACGGAATAAAATCAGTAAAAAATATGATGATGAGTTAAAGGAACTTAAAGCAAAAAAACTCTTAAGAAAAATTACCTGCCTTGAATCTTCCAGTAAGTCAAAGATAGTAATAAAAGGTCAAACCTATATTGATTTTTCTTCAAACGATTACCTTAATCTATCCGACAATTCTGAAATCATTAAAGGCGCTGCCGCCGCTTTAAAAAAATACGGCCTTGGTTCAGGCGCTTCAAGGCTCCTGAGCGGCACTTATTTGCCGCATCGGATGCTTGAAGAAAGAATAGCGAAATTCAAAAAGACTCGGGCTGCGTTAGTATTTAATACCGGCTATGCCGCAAATACGGGCGTTATCCCTGCAGTTGCGGGAGATGATGCAATGATTTTCAGCGATGAACTTAATCACGCGAGTATAGTCGACGGTGCGAGACTTTCAAGGGCGTATGTAGAAATATACAGACACAGAGATATTGATCATCTGGAGGCGCTTTTAAAAAAAACATTTAAAAGCCCCTCCAGAAAAAAAAGGTTGATAATTACCGATACTGTCTTCAGTATGGACGGGGATATAGCGCCTTTAAATGACCTGGTCTTTTTAAAAAATAAATATCGTGCAATATTGATGATCGATGACGCGCATGGAACAGGGGTTCTTGGCAAGTCAGGAAGGGGAGGGCTTGAGCATTTCGGCATTGGACCGGACGGCATCATTCAAATGGGCACGCTGAGCAAAGCAGCCGGATGTTACGGCGCTTTTGTAGCCGGTAAAAAGGATTTAATCAATTTGCTGCTTAATAAGGCAAGAAGTTTTATATATTCCACATCGCTTCCTCCCCCGGTATGTGAAGCAGGGGTAAAGGCAATAGATATTATTGAAACAAGGTCGGATAAATTGAGAAAGAGGTTATGGAAAAACAGGGAACGTCTTTATGAGGGGCTCAACGCCTTGGGATTTGATACTCTTGATTCAGAGACACCGATTGTCCCCATCCTGATTGGAAGCGCCGACGCCGCTTTAAAATTGGCAAGGTATCTTTATAAAAATAAAATATTTACGCCTGCAATCAGACCGCCTACGGTCCCGAACGGAAAATGCAGGATTAGATTTTCAGTAACAGCCGGACATACGAATAATGATATTGATCTGGCGCTTGAGAGTTTGAGGAGATTCAAATAAAATATTCATTGCTTCCGGTATTTAATTTTTTTATATGGTTTGTTTAATCACAGGTTCGTCGAGGGGTCTTGGTAAGATAATTGCGCTTGCCTTTGGAAAACAGGGTAGTCGGGTTGTTGTCCATTACAGGGACAATAAGAGTAAGGCCGATGATGTTGCTTCAGAGATAAAGGAATCAATTGTTCTTAAAGCTGAAGTCGGAGATCCCGAAAAAGTAAATGCTCTCGTTGATGATGTTATCAATAAATGGGGCGGGATTGATGTGCTTGTAAATAACGCGGGTATTACAAAAGAGGCCTTGCTGATAAAAACATCAGGGCGGGACTTTGATGATATTGTCAACACAAATCTGAAGGGTCCTTTTAATTTCATACGCGCTGCAGGCCGGCATATGATGAGACGGCGAAGAGGGCATATAATAAATGTGTCATCCTTTGCGGGGATTAAGGGTAAGGAAGGTTTATCCGCTTATTCGGCGTCAAAGGCCGGCCTTATAGGCTTGACCGTAACAGCGGCAAGAGAACTGGCAAGATACAATATTATGGTAAACGCGGTATTGCCCGGATATATGCTTACTGATATGGGAGGCGGCTCAAGTGACAGGGCAAGGGATATTGCTTTAAGGGAAAGCCTGGTGAAGGAATTTTCAGGTCCCGATAATGTCGCTGAATTCATTTGTTATCTTGCGAAGACAAAAGGAATAACGGGGCAGGTTTTTAATCTGGACAGTAGAATTATTTGAAGAAGAATTCGAATCCCCGATCCCTATTTTATGACTAAAGGTATATTCATAACAGGCACTGACACCGGGGTCGGCAAGACCTTTGTGGCGGAGGGTTTGATTAAGGCCGTTCGGGAAAAAGGGCTTAATGTTTGCCCTATGAAGCCTGTGGAGACGGGATGCAGATTGAGACAGGGAAGACTTATACCTGCTGATACTCTCAGACTTATCAGGGCATCCGGGGTTGATGAAGAGATTGATTTGATTAATCCTTACCGGTTTAATCAACCGCTTGCGCCGTCAGTGGCAGCGGAAATCGAAGGAATGAAAATAAACAGGAAAAGAATATTCTCTGCTTATGATCGACTTTCAAAAAAATATGATATCACAATCGTTGAAGGGGCTGGAGGCGTAATGGCGCCTGTTTTTAAAAAATACCTTTTCCTTGACCTGATAAATGACCTTAAATTGCCTCTTGTAATAGTATCAAGACCCGGGCTTGGAACGATAAATCATACTCTTCTTACCATAGATGCCGTTAAGAATAAAGGGTTGCATATTCTGGGTGTGATAATTAATTACTCTGTTAATATTAAAAAAGGATTGACCGAGAAAACTAATCCTGAAGTAATAGAGAAACTTGGAGGATCGCCGGTATTGGGAATTGTGCCTTATTTAAGAAATCCGTCTGACGGTCGCGTCCAGAAAATATTAGAGCGGATCGCGGCAAAGATATTGCCGGTATCGTGATTGATAAAAAAGCAGAGAATAAATGTTTAAACAAAAAGGGAGCTACTGTTCCATGGGAACGTTTTGTTGAATTGCGTCTGAATTCTCCAGGAATGAACCGGTTGCCTTGCACACGTTTAGCAGTCCTTCTTCTGCTGTAACTTTATAACGGAATTCACAGGAAAAACATGAAGAATTACGATGCAGGTCAGAACATTTTACTTCACCGTTACAGCATGTCTCAGCAATAATCCAGCAAATCCTTCCGCCATTTACCCCCCCGTTTAAATCATTAGCAGAAGTTTCAGTTGCAATGGGACAGCTGCCGGATTTGCTGTTGCCATTCTCTGATGGCCCCTTGCCGCATTTCATAAATTCCCAACAGTTGGGTTTATTCATTATATAAATTTATTCTTAACACCATGTGTCCCGGAGATTATTGTCCCCTTTGTGATAACACACATTTATCATTATTTTATTCGAGTAAAATAAGGAAGACAACTATATACAAATATTATCACTAAATGGATGTTTTAGCAATAATATAATTTATATCAAATATAAATTATATTAATTCTTACATGATATATAAAAGACAAAATTTCTTTATAATATCTGAAGTAAGCGGTTTTTACATCAAATGATATACAATGCAGGTTGAAAAGTCCATAAATATTGTGGGGTTATCTGTTATGCGGCATCCTGAATGGATAAAGGTTAAGACAACGGAGACACACAAAACCCGGAAAATCCTTAG
>JAUVPO010000065.1 GCA_030598625.1 Deferribacteres bacterium
AAGCCAAAACAGCTCGTGTCCATATATTGAGGTGTGATTAAGATCAAAGGAAGCTTCAGGATATCATTGCAAACTTAATATATTAATTCGTATCACAACATTCTGACTATATTGAATATTTAAGATACTGTCAGAGATCTGCAAAAAGAGGAATCCACATAATATTAATGTTAGACTGCCAGGCCCTCCGGGCCACGACGCAATCGGTCCCGCATCACCCCTGGTGTTGATGTGGCGGCGGCAGACAGGGCAAAGGAGAAGACCATGGCGCAAAACCGGGCCACGCAATTCATGGAGCAAGGTTACGTTTGATCGGAGGCTGTACTCCTGGCCGTGTGCCAGGAATTCGAGATAGAGATAGAGAACGATATCATTCCCCGGATCGCCTTCGGCTTCGCCGGCGGGATCGGCAACACGGGGGCCGTCTGCGGTGCCGTCGCCGGAGCCGTGATGGCTATCGGCCTCAAGACGGAGAAGGGCGACACGCTTGACGAAGCGCTCCGCAATTTGGCCTTTGCGCAGGAGTTTCGTCGCCGCTTCGAGGCCGAGATGGAGACAATCAACTGCCGCGAATTGACTGGGGCGGATCTGAGCACGGAGGAGGGGCGTGAGCAGTTCATGAGCTCTGACATACCCCTGACGGTCTGCTTTCCGGCGGTCGGCGTAGCTTACCGGCTGGTGGTGGACCTGCTGAAGGAAACCTCGTAGTCATGTTCCTGGGCCTTTCGGCTTGCATTTATCGTATATTCTTTATAAGGTATCTATAAATTATATTATAAGGAGGTGATCATATGAAAATACTACTTGCAACAGACGGTTCAGAATACTCTGAGGGAGCGGCAAATTTTTTGACGGGGCTTAATTTCGCTTCTGATGATGAAATTACCGTCCTCCATGCCCTGAGTTGGGCGCCTGTTTTAGGTCAATGGGAATATCTTTATATCGATCTGAAAGAAATAAGATATGAAATCGCACCCAAGATTATCGACTCTGTGGTGAATATTTTGAAACCGGTTAACGCAAAGATCACCAGTTTATTAATAGATGGTTATCCTGATAAAGCAATAATTGATACGTCAGCAGACAGAGACATTGACCTGGTAGTTATGGGAGCAAGGGGATTAAGGGGGGTCGGTTCTATTATCGTAGGAAGTGTAACTAAGGCGGTGGCGGTCAAGTCATCCAGGCCTGTTCTTATCATTAAGTCTCCTCGTCCGGAAAGATCCGGGAATATGAAAATACTCTTTGCCACGGACGGCTCTGTTCATTCCGACGCTATGGGAAGAGTCTTATCTTCAATACCGTTTCCTGATGATACTGAAATAACCGTCCTGAATATAATGCCGACTGTTTATGAAGATATACCGGAGAGGTTCGCCATGGAAATAAACGACAGAATCAAGGGGATAGTTGCCGGTAAAAGAAAAGCGGAAATCAAGGAATCAGGAGAGGTGACCAAAAAAGCTCGTGAATATTTAGGCGGCAGATTTTCAAAGATAGAAGCACTGACCAAATTCGGAGATCCCTCCGAAGAAATACTGAATGCAGCGGATACTCTAAATGCCGACATCATTGCCGTTGGGAGCAGCGGGATGAGAGGGATTAAGGGAATTCTCGGAAGTGTTGCAAGATATATACTGAATCATTCCAAGTGTTCGGTTTTAATTGGAAAGACCTGATAGTACATATTGCCGTTAGCCTATACTAAGTTGTGGAGATTAAACCAGTGCGTTTACCTGTTTTTCAGATGACCGTAACGGTACTGGCCTGAGGCCCTTTTTCACCTTTTTCTTCCACAAAGCGCACCTCCATTCCAACCTTTAGATTTTCAAAATTACAGTTCAGTATACTGTGCTCATGAAAATAAATCTCCCGGTTTTCCGGAGTTGTCATGAACCCATAGCCTTCCTCTGGAAAGAGTGTACTTATGCGGGCATGGGTCGCTTCTTCGTGGTGTTTTACATCCCCGCGCTTCCGTCTGGTAAAGTCTTCCAGCTTACGGCGAGCAGCGCTAAAACTGTCCCTGATCGCTACATACAGGTCTTCATGGGGCTCCCGCTTTACAATAAGTTCTGTACCGGGTACGGTTATGTAAATATTCAAATTATATAATTTACCCTTATGATGACGGCGATGAGGAGACTCCACGACAATCCTGCAGCGCATGATGCGGTCATAAAATTTATCCAGTTTTTCGGCCTTCCGCCTGATTTCTGTTTCAATTGCTTCGGTTAATTCAATGTTGTGGCCCGTAATTTGCAGCGGGATTTCCATTACACTTCCTTATTAATCCAAAAAAAGCATTTCAAATAATGTCCCGATATATCGGTGTTAAAATTTCAAAACCTGTTTCAATGTAATATTAACAGTCAAATAGCCTGCTGTCAATCTTGTCTTTAATTAATCCAATAGCGACGTTTCTTTCACAGTTGAAGTTCCTGAGGCCGGGAGTTTGTGCCCATAATCGGAGTACATGCTTAATAAATGAATAAATAATACCGATTATACTAAGGAAGATGTCATATATGATATTCATTATCACTGAGCGACAGGAAGCAAAAATATGTTTAGCCTGTTAATGATCGGCTTATTGATATTGTCTTTTGCTATATCGAATCACAGACCCGGACTTGCCGCTCTGCTTGATATTACGTTAGTTGTCATTATCCTTATATTCAGGATCATCCCGGGTAACGCCGGTTTTCTCGAATGGATAATCATGGCCCTCCTGCTTATTACAACCGGATATTTATTTGCAGCAGCTGGAATGACCGGGAAAAAGAAGACGTTGAGAGCATATATAAGATCTATTAAGGCGACTTTTTTTAATCATCACCGCTCCGTCTGAAAGACAACACTTCGGTGTCTTTCAGAGTGTTTTTGAAGAATCCACTAAATAATCAATGATCAACCCGAAGAAAGTTTCATTTTTGCTTTCATAGAACCAGCCGAGGTGAAGAAGGCAGCTTGAGCAAGTACTAAAGCTCCAGCTGAATCCTTCAAACCATGTGTGCTCAAGGGTAGGGTTGCCCTGAACAAGACAGCCGTCGGCTGAAGAAAAGCAGCCGACCTGATAGGTTACTCCTGCCATGTTCGTGAACCTGTGAATATGGTCTCCGTCTACAGTGATGACACGCTCCGGGGTAGTAATTTCATTTCCGCAATGCACGCACAGGATGGAATGTGCTTCCAGACCGAATTTCTTTTCCGACTTTATTCTGGTCCTTACATCAGGTTTTTTCCCGGATGATTTCAATGCCCAAAACTGCCTGTTAAGAGGGTTTTCCTGCATCATGTTTTTTTTATCAAAAATTCTGTCATTCCCCTTAAAATATATGATATCTACTTTCCTGAAAAAAATCTAATCGGGGTGAAAAAACACATGTAGGGGTAATTCATGAATTACCCCTACAGACTGCCTGTTCAGTTTATCGTCAATATTAATAATTCCTGTGGATTTATGAGGACGTTTCCTAATATAATTTATAGCGGTATGAGAAAACTGATCTTAATATCCGTTTTGTTACAATTTTGCATTCTGAGTGGATGTTCTCTCTTTAGAATGCCTCCGCATGAGCCAACTCTAAAACAGATGTCTGCCGGTCAGGTTTATTTTTATGAGTGGACGGATGATCTGAATTATGAGGGATTGGAACAGGCTGTTGAACAGTCGGTCCGCTACTACAGAAGACTTCCATCGACATACAATTTTTATTACGGCGGGTTGGTCTATTCCCCGGAAGAAATGCTGTCCTCTCTGTCCCTCTTTATGGATATTGTGAAGAACTCTCAGGGGAGTAAGCGGGTGCGGGAACTGAAAGAGAAATTTCTGTTCTTTGAAAGCAGGAACTCTGACAGGGAAGCATTTTTTACAGGATATTATGAACCCGTACTTGAAGGAAGCTTGAAACCCACTGGGGAATTCCCGAAACCTCTATACGAAACACCTGATGACCTGATTAAAGTGGATCTGGGACAATTTGCTGATAAGTGGAAAAATGAGAGGATTGTAGGCCGTCTGGAGGGGCAGATGCTGGTCCCTTATGACTCCAGAGAAGAAATAGCATATAATCAATCTCTGAAAGACCGTGCCAGACCAATAGCATATGTCAATGAAATCGAACTGTTTTTTCTTCAGATACAGGGTTCAGGGCTGATCAGGCTCCCTGACGGCAGCATGAAGCGAGTTAATTATGCGCAGAAGAACGGTCATCCGTACAGGTCTATAGGAGAGATTCTGAAAGCCAGTATCCCTCCCGATGAAATCTCCATGCAGTCAATTAAGGCATACCTGTATGCCAATCCCGATGAAGTGCGTGATATTCTAAGCCATAATCAGAGCTATACTTTCTTTCGTGAGGTTGATGAAGGCCCCCTGGGTAATATCGAGGTCCCCCTTACCCCGAATCGTTCGGTGGCAATGGACAGAAAAGTCATTCCTCGAGGCGGACTGGCGTTTATAGAGACGGAACTTCCTGTACTGGAAAGCGGCATGATAACAGGATGGAAGACAGTTAAAAGGTTTGTATTGGTGCAGGATACAGGAGGAGCCATCCGTAATCATGGTCGGGTTGACGTATTTTTCGGACACGGGAAAGAAGCCGGAATGACGGCAGGACACATGAAACAGAAAGGGCGGGTCTTTCTCATTGTGGCCCGCAAGGAATTTCTATAAGAATAAATGTGATAATTTGTAGGGGTAATTCACGAATTACCCTTACATGTGTTTTTCATCAAATTTAATTAGACATATTTGGATTTTTAGAGTAATATGGTGGTTAATATGGTTGGAATTGTAAACAAGGTGGTAGTGAGATTCAAAGACGGCGTTATAATGAAAGGGCAAACAAGCGACTTTTTCCCTAATAAAAAGGAATTCCATCTGGAAGTGCAGCCAGGCAAAATAGTAAGTATTAATACTAATGAATTGAAAGCGGTTTTTTTCGTTAAGGATTTGGAGGGTGATGAAAATCGTAAGGATATATATGATGATATTATTGCCGGGGGCGGCAAGAAGATTGAAGTACAGTTTGCTGATGGCGAAGTAATAGTCGGTTTTTCCCAGGGTTATTCTCCCGAGCGCATTGGATTTTTCTTTATACCTGCCGACAAAAAGGGTAACAACGATCGCATTTTCGTCGTAACTTCGGCAACGAAAAAAATAACTTTCCTGTAGTGCGGATTATAGTTATTGCAGTAATTGTTTTATCAGAGTTTAATTGTCTGAGGCGCTCTCGGGCATGGTATGACGTCACGTATATTGGGCATTCCGGTAATATACTGTACAAATCTTTCAAACCCCAGACCGAATCCTGCATGCGGCGCTGAACCGTATCTTCGAAGATCGAGATACCACTCCATGTTTTCCCCTGGAATCCCAATTTGCCGCATCCTGTCTTCCAGTACTCCGATTCTTTCTTCGCGCTGGCTTCCGCCTATAATCTCACCTGTCTTTGGAACAAGCACATCCATGGCTGCCACGGTTTTTTCATCCTCGTTAAGTCTCATATAAAAGGGCTTTATTTTTTCGGGATAATCCGTCACAACTACAGGACCCTTGAAAACCCTCTCTGTCAGGTAACGCTCGTGTTCCGATTGTAAATCCAGCCCCCATTTAACCGGGAACTCGAATTGTTTCCCGGCCTTTTCTAATTCCTTAATCGCCTCAGTGTAGGAAATACGAACAAATGGTTTTTCAGCAAGAACTTTAAGCTCGTTTATAGATGTATTTTTATAAAATTTTTCAAGGAAGGCGATCTCGCTTTCCCCTTTTTCCAGGACTTTCAGGCATAGAATATGGATAAAATCCTCGGCGAGCCTGATATCATCATTTAAATCCGCAAATACTATTTCCGGTTCGATCATCCAGAACTCGGATAAATGACGTGATGTATTTGAATTTTCCGCCCTGAAAGTAGGTCCGAATGTATAGACGTCTCCGAGTGACATTGCGAGAAACTCGGCCTCCAATTGTCCACTGACTGTCAGGAACGCGCGTCTGCCGAAAAAGTCTCTGGAAAAATCAATCCCTCCCTCATCCTTCACAGGCAATTTATCGAAATCAAGAGAAGTGACTGTAAACAGGTCCCCGGCCCCTTCACAGTCACTCGATGTAATAATAGGAGTGTGGATCCAGATAAATCCCCGGCCCTGAAAAAACTCATGCACTGCATCGGCAATGATATTGCGTATCCTGAAGACAGCGCCGTATGTATTGGTCCTCGGTCTCAGGTGGCCGATCTCCCGCAGAAACTCTAATGTATGACCTTTCTTCTGTAAAGGATATGTTGCGGAATCGGCATCTCCAAAGACTTCAATTTCCGAGACTTCCAGTTCAATTTTCTGGCTTTTGCCGGGAGAATCTTTAATTGTGCCTGTGGCTTTAATAGCTGCGCCGGTATTGCAATGAGGCAATTTTTGAAAAGCGGGTGTTTCTCCCGGAATTACAAGCTGCAGTATATCCTGCGTTGAACCATCGTTCAGTGCGATAAACGCTATGCCTTTTGATTCGCGTTTTGTCCTTACCCAGCCACAGACTGTAATTTTATGTCCTGCAATACCGTCCGAAAAAACATTCTTTATGCGAAATCTTTCCATTAAAACCCCCGGAAGAATAATTTATATTATCTATCATACATACCGGAATATTGGATTTCAAACTGAAGCTTTTAAATTGCCAACAGGCATCGACCCGGATTGTTGTCAGCGAACAATATAGTCTGCCTGTTTGAGGATTGTATCCGGAACCTCTATCCCGATTTCGCGGGCTGTCCGGAGATTGATTCCAAGGACATATTCGGCATGTTCTACCGGCAGAGTTTCAGGGGCAGCGCCTTTCAGCAGCTTATTTGCCAGACGAGCGGCCTGCGAGCCAACGCGTACAGCCTCAGTTCCGTAGCAAACAACCGCGCCAATTTTGTGGTGTTCATGCCCTGATGAAGCTATGGGGATTTTCTGTTTTATCGCGGTATCAATGATAGTTTTTACGTTTGAACCAATAAGAATTGAATGAAGAATAAAGATAGAGTCAATTTCTTCCGGGATGGAAGATAGCGAGGCATGCAACTCTTCGACTGTGCTGCTTTCGTCTACTGTGATTTTAATATTTAGTTTTGAAGCGGTTTTCTTCAGGGCTTCCAGGCTCTGATACGCGGCCTTAGTGTCAAAAGAGACCGGCACAAATATATTTTTTATGTCAGGTGAAACAGCAGATAACCATTCCAGGGACTTGGGAGTGCTGCCGATAAGTTGAACGCCGGTAAGGTTACCGGTCGGTCTGGACAGGCTCTCTACCAACCCCGATCCAATTGAATCAAATACGATAAAAACAACAGGTATATCGGTATGTTCAGTGATTTGTTTGGCCTTTTGAGTTGCCGGGGTAGTATGGGTAAAGATCAGATCAACGTTTTCGGCAACCATTTCCCTGAGGGCGTCTTCAATCTTTTCTTTACCCTTATGCTTGATATAAGTTATATTTTCCCCCTCGATATAACCAAAGTCCTCCATGCTGTTAATAAATCCTTTTACGCCTTCCCTTGCTTCCGGGTTTGGATTAATAATGCCTATGACATACGTCTTTTCCATCTGTGGTTTGCACGAGAAGATAACCAGCAATACGGTTACTGCTATAGCGATACATATTAATAATGGTTTATTCTTTTTCATCATAATCTTTCTCAATAAAAAGCCGCTTTAGTTCATTATATCACAGGGGCGGGATTTGTCTATAGGACAATAAAGAAGGCTATAGTAGCTACAAAAATAAAATAATAAACAAGTCTGGTAAATCCCGGTCTGAGATTACCGCCACTTGCTTGTGATCCTCAAAGGAATCATCAGCTGCATACTTAAATCAAAATATCATTAAGAAACCTTGCAATATCCTGAATTTCATGAGAAGTATAAAAAATATTTGACAAATAAAAATAACACGATAAAATTATATTAGAATGCTTATTAAATGAATTCTGATATAATATAACTTAAACTATCTTTCGGCGTTTAACTGAATCATTTTCTCTTAAGATCAAGATAAATCTACACTAACCATATAATGGTTCAATTTCTCATCAAAAAAGGGGATTATCAGTCTCTTAGTTAATATGAATTCAATTTATTTTCTAAAAAGAATTGTCAACAGTTTTCTATTATTAAAAAATAAGAAAGGAGGAAAAAGAACATGAAAAAGTTCGTACTTGTTTCATTCGTTCTCGCTGTTTCTTTTTTTGCAGGATCAAGTTTTGCCGCAGATGTAGTTCCAAATGAAATCATGATGCCGGGTACACAGCCAAATGAGGTTCAAAATTTTGAGTCTCCCAATAAATGCGATAATTGCCATGGTGGTTATGACTCTGCAATCTATTCAAATGAACCTGCCTTTGGATGGCGTGGCAGTTTAATGGGGAATGCAGGCCGTGATCCGATATTCTGGGCGACCCTGGCTATCGCCGAACAGGACTTTGACGGAGCGGGCGACCTTTGCATTCGCTGCCACAGTACAGGCGGATGGATGGGAGGGCGTTCAACTCCTACTGATGGTTCCGGGTTGGCAGCCGGCGATGATGACGGCGTAGATTGCGATGCATGCCACAAGGCTACAAATCCTGACAATTCCGAACATCTCGGGGTAATGAATCCTCCCTTTGTTGCAAACGATGGAGTGGAGGGTTATTACGGAAGCGGAATACTTTCGATATGGGGAGGATCTGCCAAGTTAGGGCCGTATAACAATGCCGAGGCGCGGCATCAATGGATGCCATCACGATTCCTCCGCGGCACGGTCTCTTCTCCA
>JAUVPO010000007.1 GCA_030598625.1 Deferribacteres bacterium
TCCGTTACCGTGCCTTTATATTCGATAATAATTTCCTCTATGCCCCCGTCAAATTTCTGGGAAATAAAACCGCCGAGTCTCTCGGCAAGATTTATATATGGATTGAGAACAGGCAGTGCATCTGCTGATACAGATGGGAAATTTACGGCATTTCGTATTGTCCCGTATAACAGATAGTCAACTATCTGATTTGAAACGGCAACGGCCACATTTTCCTGGGCATCGGCAGTAGACGCGCCCAGATGCGGAGTACAGATAAAATTATCAAGGCCGAGAAGGGGAGAATCGCCGGGCGGTTCTTTTTCAAAGACATCTAATGCCGCAGAAGCAACCCTGCCTGATTTAAGCGCCTTATAAAGCGCCTCTTCATCAACGACCCCTCCTCTTGAAGCGTTTATTATCCTGACGCCCTTTTTCATCTTCGCAATGTTCGCGTCACTAATTAAATTTTTCGTCTCGTTTGTCAGGGGGATATGATTTGTAATGAAATCTGACTCCTTAAAGAGTTTGTTAAGGTCCACCACCCTTACACCCAGGGTCTTTGCCTTCTCTTCGCTGAGATACGGGTCATACGTTATTACGTTCATTCCCATGCCCTGCGCCGTTTTCGCGACATGGGAGCCTATGTTGCCAAGCCCTATAATTCCAATGGTTTTATTGTATAACTCTATGCCCGTAAACTTTTTCTTTTCCCACTTGCCCTGTTTCATTGATGCTGTTGCCTGCGGTATCTGTCTTGCCATGGAAAGAAGCAGCGCCACCGTATGCTCGGCAGTTGTTACTGTATTTCCACCGGGCGTATTCATAACGACTATACCGCGTTTTGTAGCCGCAATTTTATCAACATTATCAAGGCCCGAACCAGCCCTGCCGATAACCTTTAACTTATCGGCGGCTTTAACGATATCATCCGTCACCTTTGTAGCGCTTCTTATGACAAGCGCGTCATATTTTCCAATCTCTTTTTTAAGTTCCCCAGGTGTAAGACCGGGCTTAAAATCCACTTTGAGTCCGGCTTTTTCAAGTATGTTAATGCCCTTTGGTGATATATTGTCACTTACAAGTACTTTCATCATTACCTGCTCTATTTATTATTTAAATTGACCGTGTTTTATTAAAAAGGACTGATTAGCGTCTGTTTATATGTCAATTATTAACCATTCTTTTTTTCAAAGTCTTCCATAAATGTAATTAATGCATCTACCCCTTCTTCCGGCATGGCATTGTAAATGCTTGCCCGCATGCCTCCCACACTACGATGGCCCTTAAGCGTTACAAGACCTGTCTCTTTTGCCTCTTCAAGGAATTTTGCGTCAAGTGACGGCGTTACCAGCGTAAAAGGTACATTCATCCAGGAACGGCAGCCGGCGCTTACGGGATTATTATAAAAATCGGAATTATTGATTGCCGCGTAGAGCTTGTCCGACTTCCGCCTGTTGATATCAGCCATTGCCTTCAGGCCTCCCTTTCTCTTGATCCACTCAAAAACGAGTCCGGCAATATACCAGCTATATGTAGGCGGTGTGTTATACATGGACCCGGCTTTTGCATGTGTCGCATAGCTGAACATTGTAGGCGTCCCCGCAATTTCCTTACCTATCAGATCTTTTCTCACAATCACTACGGTCAAACCTGCCGGTCCAATATTCTTCTGCGCACCGGCGTATATAATTCCAAATTTTGATACATCTATAGGACGAGAGAGTATGCTCGAAGACATATCCGCAATTAATGGTACATTTCCCACTTCCGGAATGGCATGGAACTCAACTCCACCTATTGTTTCATTAGGAGTATAATGGACATATGCGGCATGTGGGTTAAGAGACCATCCCGATTTCGGTGGGACTGACGTAAAATTGTCCGGCTCACTGCTTGCGACCACATTTACTTTACAGAAACGTCCTGCTTCGGCAATTGCCTTCTTTGACCAGGATCCCGTATTAACGTAGTCAGCTGTGTCCCTGTCTCTTAGCAGATTCATCGGTACCATTGCGAACTGGCTTGATGCCCCTCCCTGCAGAAACAGCACATAATAATTATCCGGGATCTCCATTATCTCCCGGAGATCCGACTCAGCTTTCTCTGAAATGGAGATAAATCCTTTACTCCTGTGGCTCATCTCCATCACGGACATGCCACTGCTATGCCAGTCAACAAGCTCAGAGGCAGCTTGTTCCAATACTTCCGCAGGAAGCATTGCCGGTCCCGCACTGAAATTATATATCTGTGACATTCATTAATCTCTCTTCTTTTTTCTAATTCCTTGAATAAAATTCAAGAATATTTTCTTTATAACCAGCTAATCCCTTTTACTACGGATTCCGGCCAACTGTGAATATTCCGTGGAACGATGGTGAATAATTTTTAATGGATTTTTCGTCAACAAACCCGGACAAATTTTCAATATCCACATGCTTATAAATATCTTTTCAACATATCCTTAACCCGTTCAACGATATATGTAGCAATCCATTAAGGGGTTTTTTCTAAAGTTTTCAACAGGTATCTCCGATAGTCTCCGGCATGTAAAAAGCAACCTTATCAACTTTGAAGCGTATCATTTCAACTATTATTTGTCAAGGTTAATATTATATTTTTCAACAAACTATTAACCTTAAATTTCCTTTTAATTTTAAACTATTATCTCCTAATTAACAATTTCAACAAGCTTATTACTTCTTCTATTATTTATATATAAATATATTATAGAAACATCATTGAAACACTTATAATGATTCTTGTTAATTTAAGACATGAACCCCGAACTTCTTAAGACTTTTAGTAAGTGCGCTCAAAGGAAGCCCCATTACATTAAAAAAATCTCCATCTATCTTTTCGATTAAAATTGCGCCAAGCCCCTGAACTGCATATGAGCCTGCCTTTCCCATCGGTTCTTTTGATCCAACATATGCTTTTATCTCTTTTTTAGTATTTCTTTTAAAATACACAGTGGTTTCTACAGATCTTGATAAAACTTTGTCCCTACGAGTATCAATAATAGTAAACCCCGTAATAACAGAATGTTTTTTTCCGTTTAGCATTTCTATCATCTTTTCGGCTTCCTTATTACTATGAGGTTTTCCAAGAAGCCTGTTTTTGAATACAATAAAAGTATCTGCTGCTATGATTATCGAGTTTTTGTATTTACGTGAAACAGTCTCTGCCTTTTTGCGCGACAGGAATCTTGCAAGTTTACGGGGCGTTAAAGACAGATCAAGATTTTCTTTATAATCACTTGCACAGACAATAAACTCAAGACCTGTTATTTCCAGTATCTCCTTTCTCCGTGGAGACGCTGATGCAAGTATTATCTTTTTCATAGCAAATATCATAATTCATTTCCAAAAGAAAAAATGTTCCAGGTACAACGGAGCATAAGAACGGAGAACGATGCAGTGTCCAAATCGGCATTTTGCATGTTATTATTCTTCAGCAAATGAATAAGTTAAAGACAGTTTCACAGGCAGAACAATATGATCTTGCAATAATTGGAGCAGGTCCCGCCGGCATGATGGCTGCAATACGCGCGTCGGAGTGCGGAGCCAATGTTATTCTTTTAGAAAAGAATCAAATGCCCGGGATAAAACTGTTAATGACAGGCAAGGAAAGATGCAACATAACCAACGCTGAAGGCGATGTCCTGAAATTTACAGCCCATTTCGGGAAAAAAGGCAAATTCCTTTTAAGCGCTCTCCATCGTTTTGGAATGAAAGAGACAATTGAATTTTTTCACAAGAACAAGTTGAAAACAGTGCGTGAACGGGGTGGACGAATATTTCCTGAAAGTGATAAAGCAAAAGACGTGAGGGAACTTTTTCTAAGGCTCATAAAACAACACAATATAAGCCGTATTGTTAATTGCAAGATAAAGAAAATATGTCATACGCAAAATAACATAGAGAAAATTGTTCTTGATAAGGTTGAGATCAAGGCAAGAAATTATATCATCAGCACAGGGGGCCTTTCTTATCCGCAAACAGGCTCTACCGGTGAAGGCTATAAATGGGCAAAACAAATGGGACATACGATAATAAAACCTGAACCCGCTCTTACACCAATAATAGTAAAGGAAAAATGGGTTAAAGGTTTGGAAGGATTAAGCCTGAAAAACGTCCGGATTTCTCTTTATCAAAACATGAAAAAGCAGGATGACCGCTTTGGCGAGGCCTTATTTACGGGATCCGGCATGAGCGGACCAATCATCCTGGATATGAGCAAGACTATAGGAAAATTACTCGCTAAGGGGCAGGCAGAGTTGTTCATTGATTTTAAAGCGGCCCTTGACTTCAATATACTGGATAAAAGAATCCTGCGGGATTTGGAAAAATACAGCAATAGGTCAATAAAAAATATACTTTCCGGGTTGATCCCTAAAAAATTGATCTCTGTATTTCTTGAACTGGCAAAGATAGACCCTGAAAAAAAAGGCCACTCCGTAACAAAAGATGAACGCAAAAAACTGCGACTGCTCTTAAAACAATTCCCCGTAACAATAAAAAGTCTGTTAGGATTCAGCAAGGCAATAATCACCACCGGAGGCGTAACCTTAAAAGAGGTCAACCCGAAAACCATGGGGTCAAGAATAATAAACAATCTGTACTTTGCCGGGGAGATACTGGACCTTGATGGTCCTACAGGAGGATATAATCTGCAAGTCTGCTGGAGCACAGGATACCTTGCCGGAGAAAACGCGGCAAAAAATTAAATAATGTATAGTAGATGAAGTGAAATTTGAAGAACTGCATATCCCTGACAAGGTGATCGAAGGAATCAGGTCCGCGGGATTTAATGAGTGCACCCCGGTACAGGCCCGGACCATTCCGGAAGCGTTGCAAGGCAAGGACATAGCTGCCCAGGCACAAACAGGCACCGGCAAGACCGCTGCCTTCCTGATCGCGATATTCTCACGCATGCTGGCGTTGCGTGCACCGGGACAGGGCCCGTCACCCCGCACACTTATTATTGCCCCGACGAGGGAGCTTGTAGTACAGATAAATGCCGAGGCGAAATTGCTGGGCCGTGCTACCGGCTTCAGGATCGTCCCCGTATTCGGCGGCATCGACTACCTGAAGCAGCGCGAGGAAATTGCAAGTGGAGTGGATGTACTTATAGGCACGCCCGGCCGTCTTATCGATTATCTAAAGCAGAAGGTCTATAGCCTGAAAAAGACCCAGTTCCTCGTGATTGACGAGGCTGACCGTCTGTTCGACATGGGCTTTATCAGCGACCTCCGCTTCCTGCTGAGAAGAATGTCTCCTTACGATAAACGACAGTCAATGCTTTTTTCCGCAACACTTTCCAACCGTGTGCTTGAACTTTGCTATGAACACATGAATATGCCGGAACGATTCATTATGACACCTGAGAATGTCACGGTTGAAAAGATCGAGCAGGAGATCTATCATGTCGGCAAGGTCGAGAAGTTCGGCCTTCTCCTTGGAATTATCAGGGGTGAACCTGCCGGCCGCTACCTTATCTTTTGTAATACCAAAGCCGAAGTCAACCGGATAGAGGCATTACTTAACGCCAATGGTTTGGCAGCAGCAGCTATCACCGGGGACCTTTACCAGAGTAAACGGATGAAGGTTCTCTCCCGGTTCAAGGAGGGTACCTTACCAATCCTTGTGGCGACGGATGTGGCCAGCCGGGGACTCCATATAGATGGGGTAACGCATGTAATCAACTATGACCTTCCCCAGGATCCTGAGGACTATGTGCACCGGATCGGCAGGACCGCCCGCGCCGGCGCCGATGGGAAGGCCGTCAGTCTTGCATGCGAGGTTTATGTCCATTCCCTGCCTGACGTCGAAACATATATCAGGCAGAAGATACCGGTCATGCAGCTGACAGAAGAAATGATTGTTACCGGTTATCGCAGGAAGTCGTTGCGCACCGGAAAAAAGGGTGTTGCCCCGAAAAGCGGCGCAAGAGGACAGAGGCAAGATGGAAAGGAATGTAAACAGCAGCTCCGAAGAGAAAAACATTCGCGAACAGGTCCCTCTCCACGTAGATCCGAAAGTGCAAAGAGCGGTGCCCAGGGGAGAAATAAACCCATTAAAAAACGGTCTGAATACCATAAACCTGCAAAGGGAAAAAAGGGGGAATAATAAATTAAAATAAAAAGGAGAAAGGGAGTTGGAAAGCAAAAGAAAATATAAGAGATTTGATTTGTCGCATGAAGTAAAATTCAGACCTACTTATGGAGCCATAGATTATTCAATGGGAGAAACAATAAATCTGTCATCTGAAGGGCTTGGATTGGATGCGTATGATTTCAGATTTATTTTATATGAAAACGTAGAGATGATTATAGATGCCCCGAAAGAAGGAAACCCTGTTGCCCTGTTCGGGGATGTTATATGGAAAAAACAGATCGGGAAAAGATGCCTGGCGGGGATTAAATTCAAAATGAAAGATAAAAGCGTGCAGGAAGGGGCAATAGAAAAGATACTTTCCCATTCGAACATACCTGTGAACATTATGTACAGTAAGGACATGGATTATATAATTCATGAGGAAGCCAAAGGAAGCCCTGTATACAAACCGGCGTCTCCGGGGGAAGCACTTCCGAAGATGCCTAATAAATTGGGATTTATTAAACAATATTATGAGAATGGAACCAAGTGCAGGGTTACGTTCAGACTGCTGAGGGAAATGGCACAGAATACACAGAAGATCTCAATTGTAGGTGATTTTAATAATTGGAATGTGTCTGAATCGTTTATGAACTGTCTTGAAAACGGTGACTTTGTAATAACATTGGATCTGGACAGTAAAAGAGAGTACAGGTTTAAATATCTTATTGATGGCAATCGATGGGAAAACGATTGGTATGCTGACAAGTTTGTCCCGAATGATTATGGCTCTAAGGACTCGGTAGTAATTGTGTAAAGACTTTCTATCGGGATTTGCGCCGGCAGTTGAATCTATACTCGCCCTGGAAAGCTTTTGCCGATAAATAAGGGGTCTCTTTTTCTCAAGTTTTTATTGAAATGTACCGATAGTGTCACTAATCATAAACTCCGATGAATAAGCTGGAATAAAATGAAAATTAATATTCAAGGCATAAAATTCCGTTTGCCGTGGGCAAGATGTTTAATTTTTTCCATTTTATTGCTATTGCTCCCCCTGATTTCTTATTCATCCCAATTAATATTTACAATCCAGATAGGAAGCTATATCAGTTTGGCGTCTGCCGAGAAAAAATTTGATCTTTTAACGCATAGACTGGATAAAGATAAACTTGATTATCTAAGGATAGAAAAGCTTGGAAAATATTATACATTACGGCTTGGAAAATTCGGGAATCACTCTGCTGCGAAGAAATTTTTTAAGACTGTTAAACCCAGGCTCCCCAAAGCAATCATAAGGCAAACCTATTTAAAAAACAAAAAAATCATAAAGTTGTATACGGATTCATCATCAGTTAAAAAGAAAAAGGTTAAAGCAAAAGCTCCTTCAGTCCCTGGACCTAATAAAATTCAGCCGCAAGTTGCCGGAAAAAGCAGCGAAAAATTAAAGGACATAGTTTTAAAAGAGAAGACAGTTAACAGGGTTGAAGAAAACACCCTTTCAGTCCCTGCCCCGGAAAAGCTCCAACCGCAAGTTGCCAAAAACATAAAGGGGATGTCACTGCAAGAGAAGATAACAACAGTACAGGCCCTTTCAGATAAAAAAGATTTTAACTCTGCAGAGGAGATATTGAGGGGAGAAATAGCCGTACAACCCGAACATCCCGATCTGAATGCATGGCTTGGAGCGGTCCTTCTAAATATGGACCAGCCTTCAGAGGCGATGAAATATTTTAAAAAAGCTGTGGAATTATCCCCCAAAGCGCCTGATTTCCATAATGGTATTGGATATTGTTTGTTTTTTTTAAACAGGTTTGATAAGGCGGTCGATGCATTTAATAAAGCTATAAGTCTTGATCCCGAACATCTCGACGCCCTTATCGGTCTTTGCATTTCATATGCAAAGAGCGGCAAAAAAGAAAGCGCCCTTGATATTTATAACAACCTCGAAGGTCTCGATAAAGAAACATCGGATAACATTCTGAAAATAATTAAAATGTCCTCGTAACAAGCTTCTAAATTTCAATCGGACGAATCAATTCACGTTATTCACGCAGAAGTTTACTTAATGCCTCTTCATGAAAGAAAGGTAATGGCGTTGACTTTTCAGACATTCCAGGAACTGTCCCTGCCAACGCCTTGTTATGAAAGGAAGGCAATGACATCCTTTTTTTATCAGCCGGCGCAGAAGAAAAAGTGAGAAAACCCTTAAATTTATTTTTTAATTTTTTGGTTACATTTTTAATATCTTTGATATTTACATTTTCAATTATACTTTCGATATCACTGGGTCTAATATTTTTAATTTTGGCTTCAATATCGGTAAGCTTAATATTTTCAATATCATACACAAAAGGCACAATAGCGCCAAGCAGCAATGCAAAGAAAAGCATAGCAACTGCATAAAACCGGAATCTTTTAGATAGAGTTTTTTTCGGAGCAAAAACTTCATCAGCAAATGCACGAACCGTATCTAATTCAACACCTTCAGTTGTTTCTTCTATATCCGTATCCTGTGTTGATACAGGTTCTTGCTCTATTGCTTCATCACGGTCTTCTGTGGGGGCAATGTCTGTTTCAGGCGCTGATGGGATATCTTCCGTCATCTCAATATGATCAGGTTTGCCTGGCGGAGGCTGTTCAATATCTGAGGCTGGTTCCATGTGTGGGGTGGTCTCCAAAAAATCTGACAGCCCTGACGACGCTTCTTCCTTGGAGTCTTCGCTCGCGTCTGTGCCGATATCAAGAACCGGTGATGAAATGTCATCTTTCAAAGCTGGAATCTGGGAATCAGGGTCTGTATCTTCTGTCATCTCAATATTACCAGATTCGCCTGCAGGAGGCTGTTCAATATCTGAGGCTGGTTCCATGTGTGGGGTGGTCTCCAAAAAATCTGATAGCCCTGACGACGCTTCTTCCTTGGAGTCTTCCGGTGCGCCTGTGCCGATATCAAGAACCGGCGATGTGGAGTCATTATCTGAAGGAACATCCTGGACGGCAGAGACAATATCTTCGGGTATCTCAATACGATCAACTGTGCCTGCCTGAGGCTGTTCAATATCTGAGGCTGGTTCGATGTGTGGTGAGGAATCCGAAAAATCCGACAGCGACGATGACGGTTCTTCCTTGGAGTCTTCCGGTGCGCCTGTGCCGATATCAAGAACCGGTGATGAAATGTCATCTTCTGAAGTAATACCCTGGCTGGCAGAGATAATATCTTCCGGCATTTCAATACGATCAGGTTTGCCCGCTTGAGGCTGTTCAACGTCTCCGGCCGTTTCCATGGGGGGTGCGGGCTCGTCAAGAATCTTTTCTACTGGAGGTGTGGCAGCAGTAGCCGTATCTTCAAGGCTTGTATTGCCCCTGTTTATGATATCCGCTGCGTGGATTTGAAGGGTCAGCGGCTGATCTGGAGGAAAACTGTCTTCTTTGAATTCATATTTCCCTTCTTTTTTTGAAAGAAGGCCTTTAACAATATCTTCGATTTGATGCTGTGCCGCCTGAAATAGTTCATTTGGCTTTAAGTATCCACGGTCAATAAGAATTTTTCCGATTTTTTGGTTCTTTTTTTTAGTTAAATAGGAAATCTGATCGAATTCTTCAGAGGTGATTTTTCCTTTTTTTAAAAGATGCTTCCCGAGATCGTCCTCTTCACTGGTAGAAGCGGCAAATGTTATATCTCCATTTTTAAAAAAAATCAGTTTAATTGTTGCGCCGATTTTTATCTCGAGAGTCCCTGTTTTTGAATTCTTGCCGAGATCGGTAAGTATATCTGCCAGACTGTGATTTTTTAGTTCACCCTTTAATTCGCTAATGTTCGTTTCCCTCCCATGCCCTTTCAGGTAATATTATTATCAGCTTTGTAATCAGCCTGTCTTAGAATAATATTTTCACTTTATTATCGGTATTTCCGTTATATATATTTAGCGTGACCAGTAAAATGTAATATTTGGATTAGTACGGAAAGGGGATGTTTTTCACGGAGTTTACTTTCAGGCTTAATAACAATTGGTTAAGGTTCGGACTATTCTTGCTTCATCCGCTGCAGGTATTCCTCCCATTCCATCGGAAGGGAGTGCTTCTTCTTACTATTGCACTGCTTACAGGCCGGCACAACATTATTTTTTGTTGATTTTCCACCCCTTATCACGGGGACTATATGGTCCATGGTCATATCCCGGGGCAGCGTTATGATTTTGCAGTAATAACATTTCCCCTTTGCACACTTTTGTTTCCACCACTGGGTCTTACGGAGATCTCGCGCCTTCTGTTTTTCTTTCCTGATCTCCTGATCGGTAACTGTAGAAATAAAGTAATCCATTTTGTCCTTGCTTCTATTCTAATGCTGTGTCGGCAAGACCACATGAATCAAAATTTTCAAGAAAAATCGGAAATGGTTCATCGGGGCAAAGAGAGTAAAGTTTTTTCACGAATTCCACTACATAGTTCGCTCTTCTATGGTCCATGTGAGAATCACTATCGGTAAATATTATAAAATGAATAAAACTTGTCGGGTCTTTCTTTAACTGAAGAGATTTATATAGCAGGGTTCGCGGCTCTTTTTTTCTTACGTTTGAAATAAGTTCATTTATGACCTGCTTTGCCTCTTCCAGCTTGTCTTTATGTACCTGAAAAGGAATCATCACATATTCTTTCATTTTCACCCTCTCTCTTTTCTAATTAATGTCTGTGTGTAAGTTGCCTTTTTCTGTCATTCCGGCTTGTCCGGAATCTTTATTACGGAAGGATTCCCGACGCGCTCGCTTGCGGGAATGACAATTGACTGTAGTTTATAAACAGACTCTAACTAACACGTTTATTTATCTAAAAACCGATCAATTCCAGAATGCAGGTCATTGATCCGGGGGAGACCGATCTTTGGCAGTAGAAAAAGATACTTAAAATGAGCGCTGCTACGGATGATAACAGGAACAATAAGGGTTTTTTCAGGTCTTCCCTGTCTTTTTTAGATTTAAAAAGGCCGATTCCGGATTCAATTCGAGTTAACAGAGCAGTCTCTGATAGTATATTCTTACGCGGTGTATCGGGCCCGTTTGAATCATTGGCAATTGAATGTATGATTTCTTTGCCATATTCAGGTTCTTTTCCATAATTATTTTCCCCGGCGGCGGGAACAGGTTTTTCCCTCTCCTTCTGTTTGAGAGCAACTTTATGGTGGAAGATCTCTTTTGATAGACCCATTCCTTCAGCAGCCCCATAGACATCATCGAGATCTACTATTGTTTTTTTTCTTTCAAATGCTGCGTGTAGGGACCTGTCGCATAATGTATTAACTATTCGCGGGGTGCCTTCGGAGCCGAAGGCCAAATCCACGGCTTCCCAGCCTGTATCTGAAAATATGGAAGGCTGCCCTCCGGCCACTTGAATACGATGAATAATATACTCACGTATCCTGTCGGCATTCATCTTTCCTAAAATTTCCAGGGTTGCGATGCGCTGTTTGAAGGGTTCCATATCAGGCCTGTTAATTATCCCCATCAGTTCCTCTTGCCCCAGCATAAGGACCTGAATGAGTTTAGACGGGCCTTCCTCAAGATTGTTCAGTAAGCGGACGCCATTGACTATATCATCCGACATCAGGTGTGATTCATCCATTATCACCAGACATTTGCTGCCTTCAGAATTAATCTTTAAGAGTGCGTCCCTGATGTCCCTTAGAACAAATGTCCTCTCGGATGTCGATGGTTTCAGGCCAAGCTCCTGGGCAATAAAAAGAAAAAGGTCAATACTGGTTCCCGGAGGCTCAGCTATCCAAATGAGTCTTAGATCATTGGAAAATTCAGAAATTATCATTTGACTCAGGGTCGTCTTGCCAGACCCTATAGGACCGGTCACTACCATCAACCCCCGGCCTGCCCTTAAAGAGTCTTTTATCCGGTTATGTATCCGGGCATGATCCCCCTGATCAAAAAAGAACACAGGATCAGGCACATTTTCAAAAGGGAGTTTTTTCAGGCCAAAGTGTTTAATGTACATAGTATCTCAAAACTCCATATCTCCGGGAATGAGCTTTACCTCAACCCGCCGGTTTTTGACCCTGCCCGCATCTGTCTCATTAGAGTCTATCGGTCGGGTGTCGCCGGAACCGATTACAGAAATACGCTCACGTGATATTCCCTGTTTCACCAATATATCGGCGATAGCCTTTGCCCTGAGGAAAGACAGTTCCATATTATCCCTGTATCGCCGTCCGCTGAATGACTTGATGGGAATGTTGTCGGTATGCCCTTCGATAACTATACGATGATCCGGGGATGCCAGAATTTCCGGGACTAATTCATCAACGGCATTCATCATATCGCTTTTGATGATAACCTGACCGGAACGAAACGTCCCACCACCGAATACGGCTAAAACCTTTGTCTTTTTTTCAGGTTTTTCGGGTTTTAATTCTACCGGATTATTTTGATAACGCGTATCCTTGACAGGGATTCCCAATGCCTTGATGATGATAATGCCTGATAATGCAAAAAACAATACTGACAGACCGATTATAAAGTTACGCATCATAACTTAATAGAAAAAGTTTTTTTATCATACACTTATTTTAAATGGATTCGGCATAATATTTCAATGTTGCGCGGACATAACTCTTTAAGATAAGCTTTCCCGCTTTGCCTGAAATGATAAATGATTTGAGTATGCCTTAAGCGGTATCCGGTTTTTTAAACGGCCTCAAAAGATCCTCAAGAATAAGGTAAAGGGATGGAACAAGAAGTAAAGTAATGAGTGTGGCGAAAAGGATTCCGAAGCCGAGGCTTATTGCCATGGGAATAAGGAACTGTGCCTGCATGCTTTTTTCCAGGATTATCGGTGTCAGGCCGAGAGAGGTAGTTAATGAAGTCAAAACAATGGGACGGAAACGACGTTTTGCAGCTTCTACAACAGCAGAATGAAAATCAGCCCCTTCTCTTCTTCTCAGGTTTATAAAATTTATCAACAGTAGTGAATCGTTTACAACAACGCCCGTCAGTGCTACGATACCAAATATACTGAGTATGCTAAGGTTAACCCCCATAATCAGGTGTCCGAGAATAGCGCCCACAAATCCAAACGGAATTGCAGACATAATAATAAAAGGCTGGAGGTAGCTCCTGAAAGGAATAGCAAGCAGGGTATATATAATAAGAAGCGCCATCATAAAGCCTTGCGCCATGCTACCCATTGATTCCCTGCGCTCTTTTTCCTCCCCTTCCAGATTGTATGTAAGTCCGGGGTAATCGGTTGTCAGATCGTTAAGAACGGTATTCTTCAGATCGAGCAGGATTTCCTCGGCATTGGCAATCTTACTGTCAACGTTTGCAGTGACATTAATAACCCTTTTTCTATCGGAGCGGTTGATTTCGCTGAAGCCTCTTCCCTCTTTTACAAAGGCCGCCTGGCTAAAGGGCACCTCTCCCCCGGCATGTGTGCGTATACGCATGGATTCAAGATTGCCCAGGCTCTTTCTGTCCTCCTCCGGATACCGCACCATTACCCTCACTTCATTTCGCCCCCTTTGAAGTCTTAGCGCTTCAGTGCCGAAGAAGGCGGCGCGTATCTGGCGGCCAAGGTCTTCTTCAGTAATTCCAAGCATGCGCGCCTCGGGCCTGAGCTTAAGCTTAAGCTCTCTCTTGCCCCTTGTGTAATTGTCATCAATGTCGCTCACACCCGGATACAGGGCAAGCGCGCTTCTGATTTTACTTACCGCGTTTGAAAGTACATTGAAATCATCATGGGCAAGGCGTATATCTATGTTTTGCCCAAAATGCACAAGTGTGGATACAAAAGTGACGGAATCCGCGCCGGGAACATCCCCTACCGCCTTACGCCATTTACGGGCAATCTCGGCAGAAGGCACCCCGCGCTTTTCAGCCTGTGTCAGCAATAGCGCAATATCAGAGAGATGAGAGCCTGATGATGAGCTGTCACCCATGGGACTGGATTGCAATGTACTGCCCATGGTTGAATAAATATGGCGGAGTACACTCAGCCCGTTCGGCCTGTTTTTATCATAGTCCTTAACAACTTCCTGCGCCTTTCTGACTATATTGTCTTGCGCTTTTGCCGTATCATCCACCGGGGTGCCTATGGGCATTTTTAGTGATGCTGTTATCAGATCGCTGTCAATCTCGGGCATGAAACGGAATTTTATAATTCCTCCGCTTAGAGTTCCAACCGCGATTAACAGAATAGCTATGGCTGCTGCAACCGTAGTGTATCTGTATTTTAAGCATAAAGACAGGAAGCTTTGATACGGTCCGGCAACAAAACCTTCGAGCCGTCTGCCGAAGCCCTCTCTTGTGCGGGTTATGAAGCCTGCAACCCCCTGTGACGGACGCATGGGTTTTCCAAAGCTCAGATGAGCCGGAAGGATCAGCAGGGATTCAACCAGAGAAACCAGAAGTATCGGAATAACAACAAAGGGAATGACCCTGATGAACTTGCCCATGCTTCCGCTTACGAACACAAGCGGAAGAAACGCGGCTACTGTAGTGAGCACTGAGAATATCACGGGCCGGCCGACTTCAATAGCCCCGTCAACGGCTGCGTTTATATAAGGTTTTTTCATCCCCCGGTGAGTATAGACATTTTCTCCGACAACGATGGCATCATCTACTACAATCCCGAGCGCAAGGATAAAAGCAAATAGAGAGAGCATATTTATTGATACGTCAAAAGAGGGCATTATCAGGAGTGCGCCCAGAAATGAAATGGGGATGCCAAGCATTACCCACATAGCGAGCCGTATCTGCAGAAACAGGCCCAGGACGAGAAAGATAAGGATTAACCCGATGAAAGCGTTTTTTAAAAGCAGGTTCAGCCTGCTCCTGTAGATATCGGAGAAATCGTTCCATACGGCAAGACCGATTGATTCGGGAAGCAAACGCCCCTTTTGCTCAACGTACTCTTTTACAATGTTGGATATTTCAAGTGGCTTCTGGTCACCTACGCGGTATACCGCTATCATAGCTGCAGGCAAACCGTCTAAACGAGCAAACTGGTCCGTCTCCTGGAAACCATCCCTCACTTTTGCTATGTCACCGAGCTTCAATTCTGTTCCGTCACTCTGTTCAAGAATAGCGATGTCGGCATACTCTTGCCCCTTATAGCGCTTTTCTTTTGTACGGATGAGAACTTCTCCTCCCCTGGATTTTACGGCCCCGCCCGGGAGGTCAACCGAGGCATGTTTTATTCTTTCGGCTATACGGCCGAGTGTCAGGCCGTACCGCTGCAAAGACTCTTCTTTTACTTCAATGGAGATTTCATAAGGCCTCACACCCTTGAGATCTGCCTGGGTAATTTCTGGAATTGCAAGCAGTTCGTCCCTTATGTCTTCAGCCTGTTCTCGCAGGCTTCGCTCTGGGGCATCGCCATACACCATTAAGGAAACAACCTCGTGCCTGTTTGCTAACTTCGTAATTACAGGTTTCTCGGCTTCTTCAGGAAATGTAGTTATGCGATCAACCTCGGCCTTGATGTCCTGTAAAATAATATCGATGTCCTCCCCCTGGAGGACTTCAGCCGTAACGCTCCCGAATCCTTCGGTTGCAACGGATTTGATTTCCTTGATGCCGCTAATGCTGCTCAGGTTTTCTTCAATCTTAAGGATTATCCCGTCTTCAACCTCTTCCGGGCCTGCTCCGGGATATGCCACCGTAACAAGCACAATGTCAAATTCTATTTCAGGAAAGACTTCCTGTTTTATCGCAAAGGACGTTATCAATCCGCCCACAATAAAAATCATCATCATGAGGTTTGCAGCCACATGGTTGTGGGCCATCCATTTTATCGGGCCATTCATTGTTTCATTCTTCCTTCATCAAAATAATTCGTCAATTCCAATACTCTGCTATTCATCTACCCCATTAACCCATTCTTTCATCGGTCTCAATTTCATGCCGTCCGCGGCTCCGGATATGTTGGTCAGGACAATCATATCACCGTTATCAATGCCTTCCGCAATAATCACTTTTTCTTTTTCCATTCTCAATGGAACCACTGTCTTTATTCGCAGCTTGTTTTCCTTATCCATGACCCAGACAGTTGAGTTATCGCGAAGCGCTGTTCTGGGAATGACAAACACGTCCTCAAGCATTCTGCCTTTTATATGAACATCAACAAAGGTTCCCGCTGCCAGGACTGGACGTGTGGAGTTGATTTTGTCTTTCAGCCCGTAAGGGTCTTTGACTTCTACAATAAGCTTCATCATACGGCTTTTCGGATCGACCTCTCCTGTAGAACGCATAACACGTCCATGCCACTTATATGATTCACCGCCGACTTTTAATTGCACAGAGGCGGAGGCCCCGTTTTGCCTTTTTCCGCGACGGGGGATTTTAAGCCATCGGAGATCTTTAATGGGCATGGGGACAGCGATCTCGGCCGTGTCCGTCCCGGCAAGAGTGATAACGCTGCTTCCTGATTTTACGTATTGACCGGACTCGATATTTTCAGTCCTGACCCGGGCGCTGAATGGCGCCTTTATTTTTGTTCGTTCAATATCAAGCCTTGCCTGTTCAACCTGGGCTAATGCCGATGCGAGAGCAGCCTTTGCACTTCTGAGCTGAGGCTCGTAAAGTACCAGCGGATTGGGAGCGTCATCATTGTCTTTATTAATGCGTTCCCACTCAGAGCGCGCAATACTCGCCTGGCTTTCTATTGTTGCCAGTTCATATTCAGCTTTTGCCCTTGATGACATTGCACGTTCCAGAGCGAGCCTGTAATCAGTGTCTTCTATCTCAAAGAGTACGGCTCCCTTCTTAAAAAAACCTCCCACAACCAGATCAGGGGCTGCGTGAGTTACAAGTCCGCTTACCTGCGGAATTATAGAAATTTTCTGTGCTGCTTCTACGGTGGCTGTTCCTTTTAAAATTATTTCTGTATTTCCCCTCTCTGCTTTTATAACCCGCGCGAGCACGCCGGGGATTTTTTTGATTTCCTTTTTTGGCTCGGAACGTCCTGATGTCAAGACTTTCATTATTACGATTCCAACGAGAAGAATAATGACTGGAATTATTATTTTCAGAAATTTTGTTTTCAGGCTCATTTCTTATCCTCCCCTGTTTGTTTTAATGATAAGTACTCGTTAATTTCTTCATTGACCCATTCTCCACCGAGTGCGCGTACAAGTTGAATGCGGTCTGAGACGATCTGTCGTTTTGCCGCAAGCAGGCTGCTTTTTGTGTTGAAATGCCGCAGCTGCTCCGTAAGCACGGGAAGGAAATCCGTCAGTCCCTGCATATAGCGGTCGAGGGCAAGCCGGATGGCTCTGTCAGATGCGTCAGCCTGTTCATAAAGCGCCTTAATACGCTCCTCTGAAGCGCTGATCTTTGCAATCGCGTCTTCAACTTCCTTAAATGCATTGAGTACTGTATTGTGATATACGGCCAAATTTTCCCTGAAGACGGCCTCCCTGCGACTTACTTCAGCCTTTCTTCTGCCTGAATCAAGGACCGGCTGGGCGATCTGCAACAAAAGGTTCCAGAAAATGTTCTGCGAATCAAGGACCGTCCTGATGTTATCGCCGGCTCCGCCGAAGTTTCCAATCAGGTTGAAGGATGGGAATCTGTCTGCAATGGCTGCCGCTATTCTTTTATCACTTGCCTTGAGCTTTAAAAGCGCCGCACTGATATCGGGACGTCCGGCGAGAAGCTGTGAAGGCAGGCCGGCTTTAAATACAGGGGCATCATTTAGTGTTTTCATGCCGCCCCCGATGTCTTTATCAGGGAAACGTCCCACCAGAACGGAAAGTGCGTTTAAAGTAACATCAAGGCTGGATTCGAAAAGCGGCCTCCGCGATTTTGCCGAAGCAAGATTTTGACGCGATTGATATACATCGATCGCAGGCACAAGCCCGCCGCGGTAACGGTGTTCCACTCTTTCAAGGGTGTCCTTAAAAGAGGCAATGGTCTGATCCGACAGCTCAAGTTGCGCGCGCTGCTCAACTGCCAGAAAGTAAAGGTCGGCCAGCCGGGCTGAAATGCTTACATACAATGATTTTAAATCCTGCTCTGATGCGAGGGCATCAAGACGTGAGGCTTCGGTCTCTGATTTGAGTTTTCCCAATAGATCGATTTCGTAGCTCGCAGCCGCAGATATTGAATAAGTATTCTCCGTGAATATGCCTGAAGCTGCCGGTTGACGCGCCCTGCCTCCCGAGCCTTCAATATTTAAAACAGGTCCCCCGGAAGAACTTGTTATCTGAATGAGTGATAGTGACTGCTGGATACGTTCATACGCCCGGGCGATATCAAGGTTATGGCGGAATGCCTCTTCCATAAGAAAATTTAATCTTTCATCCTCAAATTGCTCCCACCATCTGCCGATGGGTGGTGAAGGTTCATTATCCATTGTAGAAAATGCAGGCGGTGTTTCAATAAGAGATTCCGGGACCCTTGATTTGTGCAGTGAACATCCGGACACTGTTAAGGCTATAGCAAGCATAACTATGGGTGCAAAGA
>JAUVPO010000092.1 GCA_030598625.1 Deferribacteres bacterium
ACGGATTACAAACATTTCAGGCCTTGAAACGCTGCGTGATGAGATTCTCAGGAACCGCAAAAAAGACAGAACGATACTCAGGACATGTATCAGCACGGGATGCAGGGCGCAGAAATCATTAAAACTCGTTGAGGCCCTTAATGCAGCCATTAAAGAACAGGGGCTTGAAGAAAAGGTTGAAATAAAGAATACGGGATGTCACGGCTTCTGCGAGATGGGGCCGATTATGGTCATCGAGCCTGAGAATATATTTTACCGTAAAGTTAAGCCGGAAGATGTGGGTGAAATCCTGTCCAAACTGAAAGGGAGCGGCGGAGTCGTTGAACGGCTGCTGTGGCACGACCCGGAAACAAAGGAGATTACTAAATATGAGCGGGAACTGCCGTTATATAAAAAGCAGAATAAAAATGTTACTTACAAGAGCGGGAAGATCAACCCGGCTGATATTGAGGACTATATAGCATCAGGAGGATACTCGGCCCTTGGCAAGGCATTGCAATCAATGAAGCCGGCAGAAGTCATTGACACGGTTATTGCATCGGGGCTGAGGGGGCGCGGAGGAGGCGGATTTGCTACCGGCGTCAAGTGGAAGATATGCAGCGGCGCTCCCGGTGATGTCAAGTATATTATTGCGAACGGAGACGAAGGCGATCCCGGAGCGTTTATGGACAGAAGTCTTATGGAGAGCGATCCGCACAGTATCGTTGAAGGGGTGGTTGTCGGCGCGTATGCCATCGGTGCGTCTCAGGGATTTATTTATGTGAGGGAAGAATACCCGATTGCTATTGAACATCTCTCCCTCGCTATTAAAAAGGCTGAAGAGTACGGCCTGCTGGGTCAAAATATAATGGGCACCGGTTTTAATTTCAGTGTACAGATAAACAGAGGGGCAGGCGCCTTTGTCTGTGGTGAAGAGACTTCTCTCATGATCTCTATAGAGGGCAAGAGCGGGACGCCGAGATCGAGACCTCCTTACCCTGCTATTGAAGGGTTGTGGGGAAAACCTACGATCATAAACAACGTGGAGACGCTGGGCAATGTGCCCATAATAATATCAGAAGGTGCTGATGCATACTCGTCTGTAGGCACGGAAAACAGTAAGGGGACAAAGGTGTTCTCCCTTGTTGGCAAGGTCCAGAATACCGGCCTGATTGAGATCGAAATGGGCACGACACTTAAAGAAATGATATTCGGAATTGGCGGTGGTATAAGGAAAGGAAAAAATTTTAAGGCCGTCCAGACAGGAGGTCCGTCAGGCGGCTGTATACCGATGTCAAAAATTGATATGCCCGTTGATTATGACAGCCTGAGAGAAGCGGGTGCGATAATGGGTTCCGGCGGCATGATAGTAATGGATGAGACATCATGTATGGTAGATGTTGCCCGGTATTTTATCGATTTCCTTATGTATGAGTCATGCGGTAAGTGTGTCCCGTGCAGGGAAGGGCTTAAGCAGATGCATCAAATACTTAAAAACATCTGCGAAGGCAATGGAGAAGAAGAGGATATCGAGATACTTACTAATCTTTCACGGTTTATGACAACCGCTGCCCTCTGCGGCCTGGGAAGTACAGCGCCGAATCCGGTGCTCAGCACGATCAGGCATTTTCGCAGTGAGTATGAATCACATATTAATGATAAGAAATGTATGGCAGGGGTCTGCAAAAATCTTTTTGAATATGTTATTGATCCGGCGTTGTGTAACGGTTGTTCTTTGTGCAGGATCAAATGTCCGGAGAAGGCTGTGTCCGGCGAAAAGAAAAACCCCCATAGCATAGATATAGCAAAATGCATAAAATGCGGGATATGTTTTAATTCTTGTAAGTATGAGGCAATAATAATTCAATGAAGCAAAGTAATAGTGATGTTATTTACGTCATCCCCGCGAAAGCCGGGATCCAGAATTTAAAGGCACTGGATTCCCGATTAAGTCGGGAATGACTAACAAACGGATCAATAAATTTAATGTGATAAAAAGGATTATAAATTGAAGATCCAGATAATCATCGACGGTCAGATGGTTCAGGTAAATAAGGGCACAACGATTCTCCATGCCGCCAAAAGGGTGGGGATTGTTATTCCGACCCTGTGTTATCACAGTGCACTTAAACCATATGGTTCGTGCCGCCTTTGTATGGTGGAGATTGTTCAGAACAAACAGCGCAGGCTTGTGACGTCGTGTAATTTCCCGGCAGAAACAGACATGGTGGTATTCACCGGCACGGAAAGGGTCAGACAGGTAAGACAAACGGTGGTTGAGCTTCTCCTTGCCAGATGTCCGGAAGTCCCCATGGTTCAAAATCTGGCAAAGCGACTTGGAATTGAAACATCCCGTCTTAAGAAGAAAGAATCAAAGGACTGTATCCTGTGCGGATTATGCGTGCGTTTTTGTGAAGAAGTCGTAGGCGTTTCCGCAATCGGTCTTTCCAGTAGAGGAACCGGGCGTGAAGTGTCTACACCGTTCAATACTTCATCCGATGTCTGTATAGGCTGCGGCTCATGTACTTATATCTGCCCGACAGGCTGCATTGAGATGATAAAGGATGTTACATCAGACGGACTGCGGAAGATGAATACGGAAAGACCTTCGCTTGAGCCATGTCCGAATGCTTACGATTGTGAATCATGCGACACCGACCAGCTTTTTATGGAAAAAACCAGGAATGAGATAATGAAATTCAGGAATAAATAAAGTAAATTCAATAGCTTTTAATGAAACAGGTGTCTTGAGGAATAAGCTCAATGAACAAAACCATGTTCTCCATTCTTAAAGTCCTTGATAGCCGGACAGACATCATTGGCGCAAAAGAGATCTCCAGGCAGTTGAAGCTCCATGGTGTTGAACTGACAGAGCGCACAGTTCGTTATCACTTGAAGATCCTTGATGAAAGAGGTCTGACACAGGTGTTCGGCAAAGAGGGAAGAAAGATTACGGACAAAGGGAAAAAAGAACTATCACAGGCTCTCGTCTCGGAAAAGATCGGGTTTGTCATCAGCAGGATAGAGACTCTTTCCTACATGACCACGTTTGATATTGAAAAACAGGAAGGGGACGTTATCCTGAACGTTTCCTATTACGACAAGAAATATTTAAAAGAATCTCTTAAGGTAATAAAGCCGGTTTTTAAGTCCCCCTATGTAATGAGCGACAGGATTATTATTGCCCGTGAAAGAGAAGCAATAGGCGACGCCATTGTGCCTGAAGGAAAGGTCGGGATTGGCACGGTATGCAGTGTCACGATAAATGGAATACTATTAAAAGCGGGCATACCGGTCATATCAAAGTTCGGCGGGGTGCTTCAGATAGAGGACTCGGGGCCGTCCAGATATACTGCGCTCATCAGTTACGAGGGGTCATCTCTTGACCCACTCGAAATCTTTATCAGAAGCAATATGACCGATGTCCTGGGAGCTGGAAATAACAAATCAGGCAGGGTGCTTGCAAGCTTCAGGGAGATACCTGTTGTCTGCGTTGATGAGGTTAATAAGCTTGCACAAAAATTAACCGACATCGGAATTGGCGGTATTCTTCTTATAGGCAACCCCAACCAGCCGCTTCTTGAAATGCCCGTTGGCATTGATAAGGCGGGAATTACCGTGGTCGGCGGGCTAAATCCGATAGCAGCGCTGGAAGAAGCCGGTATCCCGACGGAAAGCAAAGCTATGTCAACTTTATATGAATATTCAAAACTAATTAGTTTTAAGGATGTCTTAAAGGGGAATTTATGATAAAAATTGAGGCTATAATAGCTTAATCAGCCAAAACAGGAGATATTGGAGATAGAAAAATATTTATTTACAATTTGCAGGATGCTGTGAGAATAAGAACATGAGATAAAAGGAGGAGGCAATAAACTAATGAAAGCACAAGAAGTATTAGATAAGGCAAAGAAAGACAAGGTTACTTTTTTAAACCTTCAGTTTACTGACATTATGGGCTCTCTGAAACAGGTTACCGCACCGGTAAAAAGCCTTCCGGATATCATGAAATACGGGGCGTGGTTTGACGGCTCTTCTGTAGAGGGGTTTGCTCGAATACATGAAAGCGACCTGTATCTGAAGCCTGACCCCGCTACCTATTCAATTATACCCTGGCTTGGTTCCAGTGAAGGAAATACAGCCAGACTTATATGTGATATTTACAGGCCTGACGGGAACCCTTTTCAGGGAGATCCACGGTTTATTTTAAAAAAGATCCTGGAAAAGGCCCGTAAGATGGGCTTTAAATATAATACCGGACCCGAGCCGGAGTTCTTTCTCTTCAAGAATGACTCAACTAATCTCCTGCCTATGGACAGCGACGGCTATTTCGATCTCACTACTGATCAGGCGCATGCAATAAGAAGGGAGATAACGGCTTCGCTCGAAATGTTCGGCATTGATGTGGAGGCGTCACATCACGAGGTTGCGCCGGGCCAGCACGAGATAGACTTCAGGCACGGCAACGCCCTTACCACTGCTGACAGATTATTGACTCTCAGGGTTACGGTTAAATCTATTGCCCAAAGGCACGGGTTGAAGGCATCGTTCATGCCAAAGCCGATTATGGGCATCAATGGGTCCGGGATGCATGTCCACCAGAGCCTGTTTAATATAAAGACGAAAAAGAACGTATTTTATGATCCAAAAAATGAGTACGGTCTTTCGAAAGCTGCGTTTAACTTTATTGCAGGCCAGCTTCACCACGTGAAGGGAATGATGGCTATAATATGCCCGACGGTTAATTCGTATAAGAGACTGGTAAGCGGTTATGAAGCGCCTGTATATATTTCATGGGCAAGAACAAACAGGTCTGCATTAATAAGGGTCCCACACTGGTTTGAGGACAAGCCCAGTTCAGCGCGTATGGAGCTCAGATGTCCTGACCCGGCATGCAATCCCTATATAGCCTTTGCGGTTATGCTGGCGGCAGGGCTTGACGGTATTAAAAATAAAATCAAATTGCCTGATCCAGTCGAGGAAGATTTATATAAATTTGATGAGGCAAAATTAATGTCGAAAAAGATTGATACGCTTCCATCTTCTTTATTTGAGGCCATCTACGAGTTGAAAAAAAACAAATTAATGCAGGAAGTGCTGGGTGATCATCTGTATCGTAAATATATTAATATTAAAACAAGGGAGTGGAATGAATTCAAGACCCAGGTGACAAAGTGGGAGATAGAGAAATACATCGATATTTAGGATAGATGCTTTTCAACTACAAATTCCGCGAATGCCATAGAGCTGGTAAACGCAGGAGATACAGCATTGAGGATGTGAATACTGGTTTCATGTTTTAGAACCACAAAATCCATTACGAGCTCCTTTTTCTTCCAATCGACAAGCTGGGGACGAATTCCCACCTTATTACTTGGTTGTATATCTTCAATCTTCAGATTATCCAACATGTCTTTCACTTCATTAAAAAAATATCTGGAAAAGTATTTTTTTGGTTCTGATATTGCCACGTTTCTGAAACCGGGATTTTGCAGAAATAAAACTCCTTCCCTGTAAACGATTTCAAATAGTTCTTTATCAATTCCTTTTAAAAACTCATAATGCTCCCTGCCTAAAGCGGGAATGGCTGTTGGGCCGACATAAACGGTTCCGTTTACTGTTCTGGTAAAGTGTACGCCTAAAAATGGATTCCTGACATCAGGAACCGGATAAATATTGCTCTTTACGAGATGGCTCTTCTCTTTAGCCAATTTCCTGTACGTACCCTTGAATGGAAGTATTTTATAATTCAGTCCTGTACTGAAGATATGCGCGATCCTGTCGCTGAATGCTCCTGCTGCATTAACAAACAAATCAAACCTGATATTCCCCCTGTTTGTGACAACTTCTCTGCTGCTCCTTATTTCCCTTAGTTCAGAACCTTTCAGGATTTTTACCTTTCCGGAACCTGTTAGTTCTTCTTCTATACTGTTCAGTATCTTCTGTGGATCAACAACAGCGGTATCCGGGGAAAAAAGCGCATACTTTAATGTTCTTGCGAAAGGTTCAATTGACTTTAGCCTTTTATTATCAATGAGTTCGACTTTAGCCCCGTTATTCAATGCCCTTTTATACAGCTCATTTAACACGGATGTTTCTCTTTCGTTTTTCGCTACTATAACTTTGCCTGTTTCAAAGACCGGAATGTTCTTCCGGCCGCAGTAATCCTTCATCATACGATTTCCTTTAAGACAGAGTTTGGCCTTCAGGCTGTCTCTACTGTAATAGATACCTGCATGCAAAACTCCGCTGTTCCTTCCGGATGCGTGTTTGCCGATTTCTTCTTCCTTTTCCAGAATAACGATATTCTCATAGCCCTTCTTTAATAGCTTCCCCGCTATCGTAAGACCGATTATGCCCCCTCCGCATATGAGAATATCCGCTCTATCTACCATCAATCCACCCCGTCTTTTGCTATCCTAATTAAATTATCCATACTTTAATTTGCACAATGTTATTTATATTACAATCAATTTTACAAAATTGTGACTAAACCCTCCAGATAAAGGCGCATTATATTTTGTTTAAAATTCCCGGAAGTAAAACAGCAAAAGCTTATACGGCTTAGTTTACTTAATTAATAATATGATAGCGCAATGAAGTTAAAGGATATTCTGAGGTAAGATAATGTTAGAAAACATAAAAGAAAAGCCAAGGTTACATACCCTGGCTTTATGAGAAATCTCTCAGTTTGATAAAAGATTTTAGGCAGGCCGGAAAGCCGGGATGGATTTTATCATGATGAATTCTGATCCTTCCTCTTTTTTAACCTGCTTAAATACGTCACATGATAGACAGGAAGCCGACTTCTGAGCAAAATCTCCCTGAACTTTACCACCGCAGAACGTACCGGCAACAGCCCAGCATATACGGCCGGCGTTTTTGCCGCCGTTTAGTCCAGTGGATGAAGTATCCGAACCAGCCGGACAGACCCCAAGATCCTGGACCTTGCTTCCACTAGGCTCGCGCCCACATTTCTTAATTTCCCAGCAATTTGTTCTACCCATGTTCTGTCCCTCCTTATTTATTTATTTTTTTATGGACATGAACTATTATCGGCAATTCGTATTTTAACCTTTAGAATAAATGCGGAAAATATCGTTTTGTTTTGTTTACTTAGGTTACTATGTAAACATTTAAAAACATCGTTCAAGGTGAAGTCAAACAAAGATGAAGGCCGAAGGTTATAATTAGAGTTATTAACCTTCACCAG
>JAUVPO010000178.1 GCA_030598625.1 Deferribacteres bacterium
AAGTTGAAGATACCGGCCCCGCATTGCCGAACATCAAGGCCATACGGCAGACAGCGGCATCCGGATATCTTTTAAGCAAGCCCTCTTCAGCCAATGCCTTTTGTTCGCCGTAAATATTGATGGGAGAGACAGGGTCTTTTTCCCGGTAAGGGGGATTCAGGCCATTAAAAACCATGTCGGTTGAAGTAAAGACACAGGGTATTCCGTAATCAGAACAAAGCCCCGCGATATTAATGGAGGCATCGACATTGATTTTCCGCGCTTCCGCCCTGTTTTCCTGACAGTAGCCTGGATCGGCCGCAGCCGCTGTATGTATGACCGCCTCAGGACGGATTCTTTTAAACACATCTTTAATGTCCTTAAAGTCCGTCAAATCACTGCGTATGATATTTGTCCCCGGGATATTTATATGATGAGAAAAGACTGTTCCAAAGACACTCCAGTCGCGGGGCGACTCATTACAGATATTCCAGCCTAAAAACCCGCTTGCGCCCGTAACCAGCAATTTTTTCATATTGATCGGCATGTTGCAGGGTATGTTAAAGATCCGGCTGTTCTTTTTTCCCGGCCTTTACAAGCGTAGGCGGAAGAAACGTATTCTTCCCTGGAAGCAGGACGTTCCAGTACAGCCACTCAAACCCCAGTTTCCCCATCCAGTTCATTCTGGTTTCCTTTAAAAGGGAGAAAGGCCCGATACCCGGAATCGGGTACTTGCCGAAAAGCGGCTCGGTATCGTAATTAAAATCAACAAGAAATGCCTTACCCTTTTCCGAGACAATATAACATGTTGAGTGCCCGTCATATTTCGGCTCTGGTTCCCTACCATTAATTTCACCCAGGAGATTATGGGTTATTATTTCCGCTTCATAATGCGCGACAGACCCTGCCTTGGAAGTGGGGATGTTTGTCGCGTCACCGACAACATAGATATTTTTATGGTTTAAGGCCTTTAAGGTATGTTTGTCAGTAGGAATAAAGGTGCTTCCGTCGTCCATGCCTGATTCTACTATCACTTCGTCGCCGGCATTTGTGGGTATGATAACCAGCAGGTCATATTCAATCTTTTCGCCCGAGTATGATAAAACGTATTTCCCCTCCTTGTTGACTTCCTGAAGAGCAAAGTCTGTTGATAGCGAGATATTTTTACTTTTGGCAGCAGCTATTATGACATCCGACCCCTTCGGCCAGTTCGGCATACACTTGGGAAACGGTGTCGAAAGGTGAAGCTTGACCTTATTGCGCATCCCCTTCTGTTTGAAGTACCAGTCTGCAAGGAAGATGAATTCTATCGGAGCCACAGGGCATTTAAAGGGCAATTCAGCAACACACATAACCAGCTTTCCACCGCTGAAACTCGCCATGGCATTGCTGAGCGCTGCAGCAGTTTCAGTCGTATAAAAGGAGAAGGCGTTTTTTCCCCACTCATCCATAAGGCCTTCGTTTTCCTCCGGCGCAAGCCTGCAGCCGGTGCCGATTATCAGCCAGTCGTATTCAAATTCCCCGTCCAGTGTCTCGACCCTGTTTTTTTCGTGGTCTATACGTTTAATTCGATCAATTACAAAATTAATTCCGTTGGATATGTAGTTTTTTCTTGATTTAATAAGTTTGTTTACCGAACAAAGCCCAAAAGGGACAAATAAAAGACCGGGCTGATAAACATGATTGTCGTCTTTGTCAATTACGGTAATTTCCCACGCATCGTGTGACAATGCCTTTCTTAATTTATTGGCTATGGCTGTGCCGCCAGTGCCGGCGCCGAGAACAACAATCTTTTTCATACGTCCTCCCTTTAGTCGTATTCCTCCAGCAGACAAACTGATTGCCCTGTATCGCTAATATATGCAATCCCCTGCATGGAATTCAAGGAGAAAATAATATTATTAAAATGAAAAATGAGTTAAGGTGAAAATGTTACAATATTTATTCTTGTTAAACTGTCACAAGGATATGACATGCTAAAAGGAATCCCTTTAAAGGACATAAATTTTATCCTTCTCGACATGGACGGCACTCTGCTTGACCTTTATTTTGACGACTACTTCTGGGGACATCTTGTGCCTGAAAAATATGCTGAAAGGCACGACATGACGTTCGGCGCTGCAAAGGACTATTTATATCAGACTTATAAATCCCATGAAAAGACATTAAACTGGTGCGACATTGATTTCTGGTCAAAGGAACTCCGTCTCGATATTCCCGCCCTTAAAGAACAGATAAGACACCTTATCGAAGTCCATCCTCATGTTATAGATTTCCTGAAATTAATGAGAAGAAAGAAGAAGAAGATATTTCTTCTGACAAACGCGCATTATAAGACCGTTAAACTGAAATTCCGGAAAACTCAAATAGGGGAATATTTCGATGAGGTTCTCTGCTCTTTTAACGTAGGGCATCCAAAGGAATTTGTCGAATTCTGGCACGGCGCCGAGAAACGGCTGAAATTTGACAAAGAAAGGTCGCTTTTTATTGACGATACAGAGGATGTCCTGAAAACAGCCAAAGGTTTCGGGGTCAAATACCTGCTCTTCAAGGCGCGGGCAAGCTCAAAAACAGAGCCGAAAAAGACAAAGGAATTTTTGACCATCCATGATTTCAGGGAATTGATGTGAAATGGTCGTGATCTGATGCCGTTACATTATAAACAGCGTCACCGGCATATATCCCCATGTGTTCAAATAATTATTCTACTTCACAGCCCCTGCCGACAGCCCCCTTACAATCCGTTTCTGGAAAAGGAAAACAAGCAGCACAAGCGGCATTGTCGCAACTGTTGAGGCGGCGGCGATCTCCCCCCACGGAAGTGTATACTGCCCCTGGAATAAAGCTATTCCAACGGGAAGCGTCTGAAACTTTTGCTGCGTCATGATCAAGAGGGCAAAGAAGAACTCGTTCCATGCATAAATAAACACCAGGATCGCCGCGGTAAATACCCCGGGCGCAGCAAGAGGCAGTATGATTTTTACAAGCATCTGAAAGCGGCTGCATCCATCGATTCTCGCTGCATCTTCCAGCTCTACCGGAAGCTCCTTGAAGAAACTCGCCAGTATCCATATCCCGAGCGGAAGGGTAAGTGTTACATAAGGAATAACAATACCCTGATAGGTATTCAACCACCCCAGGTCCTGCAATATTCTCCAGACGGGACCGGCTATGGAAACCTGCGGGAACATCGAGACCAGAAGAAGGCTTCCCATAATAAATCCTTTGAATTTGATCCTCAGTCGCGCCAGTGCATACCCTGCAAGGATGGAAACGAAAAGGGTTATCAGCGTAGTAGAACCTGCCACGATTATGCTGTTTCTGACAAAGTGCAGGAGGTTGTATTCTTCGATGGCTGACTGATAAGAATGAAGTGACCCTGCCGGCACAAGCACTGGAGGGATGGCCGTTATCTCCAGGGGCGTTTTTAACGAGGTGTCCACAAACCACACAAACGGCAGGAGGCTTAGAAAGACTATCAAAAAAACAACTATATAAAATGCCGATCTGTTCAACATAATTCTCATACATTCTCCTGAAATAATTTTGTCCCGATCACCTTGATATAGAAGAGTGATATGACGAAAGTTACCAGAAAAACCAGTACGGATATTGTGGAACCATAACCCATAAGCCCCTCTGCAAAGATCTTCTTATATCCGTAAAACTGGAGGACGTTGGTAGAATCCGCCGGCCCTCCCTGGGTCATGACAAAAACAAGGTCAAATACCCTGAAGGCGTCCATGGTTCTGAACAGAAGGGCTATAAGTACGGCAGGTTTTATAAGCGGCAGCGTTATCTTGCTGAATCGCTGCCACGCATTGGCTCCGTCGATCTTTGCTGCCTCATAAAGCTCATCAGGAATAAGCTGGAGCCCCGCTAAAATCAATAACCCGGCAAATGACGATGTTTTCCACACATCAGCGACAATAATGGCCGAAAAGGCCGTCAAAGGATGAGCAAGCCATGCGGCATAGGCAGATGTATCGGCGCCAAATAAAATGTAATTCAGGAGACCGTAATGATCATTGAATATAAACCTCCACATCTGTGATGAAACTACGGTGGGAATAGCCCACGGTACAAGTATTGCCGCTCTCACGATTCCCCTTCCCCTGAAGCTCCTGTTTATAACAAGGGCGATAACCAGCCCGAAGAGTATTTCAAAGAAGGTTGATATAAAGACAAAAAGAAGGGTGTTCGTCAACGAGTGCAGGGCTACTTTGTCCTTCAACAGCTCCCTGTAGTTTTCAAATCCGGTAAAAGGTTGGCCGAGAAACGGCAGGCCGAGTATTATTTTATGCAGGCTGAGATAAAAGGAATAAAAGATCGGATAAAAGGCAAAGACGGTTACAAGCAAAAGGCACGGGATTAGCAGAGACGCGCCGAATATTCTTTCACGGGTTAGTAATGAAAGCCTCAGTTCCATTCTGATTCGTCCCTATTTGTCGCCCCTC
>JAUVPO010000059.1 GCA_030598625.1 Deferribacteres bacterium
CCAGGAAATTACGGAAAGAGAAATAAGGCCCCTTCTTCAGGCTGACGGCGGTGACATAGAGTTAATAGATGTCGATGGAAACAAAGTCATACTGTCACTGAGAGGCACGTGCACGGGTTGTCTCATGTCTGACGTTACGGTCAGGAACATCGAGACAAAATTAAGAGAATTAGTCAGCGAAGATCTCGTTGTGGAGATTGAGTGAGAGTCGTTTATTTAGACAACAATGCAACAACAAGAGTTGCCGACAAGGCAAGGGAGGCCATGCTGCCGTACCTTATTGATCTCTACGGCAATCCCTCGAGCATGCATACATTCGGCGGCCAGATACACAGGAAGATTGAAACCGCCAGAGAGCATGCTGCCGCGCTTATCAATGCGGAACCCGGGGAGATAATTTTTACAAGCTGCGGCACTGAAAGCGATAACACCGCTGTTATGAACGCCCTGACCTCCAGGCCGGAAAAGAGGCACATTATAACCTCCCGTGTAGAACACCCTGCTGTCCTGAATTTCTGCAAGACAATGGCAAGAAGGGGTTACAGGGTGACATTCCTGCCTGTCGACAAACTCGGAAGACTGAACCTTGATGAACTGAAAGCGGCAATGACCGATGACACAGGGATAGTGTCGATCATGTACGCAAACAATGAAAGCGGCGTTATCTTTCCCATCGAGGAAATCGCCGCAATTGTGAAGTCAAAAGGGGCGCTTTTCCATACGGATGCAGTCCAGGCTGCGGGGAAAATCCCCATAGACATAAAAAAGATCCCTGCAGATATGATGTCAATCTCCGGACATAAGATGCATGCTCCCAAAGGCGTTGCAGCGCTTTACGTAAAAAAAACGGCGCGGTTTTCACCTTACATTATTGGAGGTCACCAGGAAAGAGGAAGAAGGGCGGGAACAGAGAATGTCGCGTCAATCATTGCTTTTGGAGAGGCATGCAAACTCGCTAAAAACCATACGGGACCTGAAAGCACATCCGTAAAGGACTTAAGAGACAGACTTGAACAGGGACTTTTGCGGACGTGTCCGCAATCAAGAGTAAACGGCGACACAGAGGACAGGCTGCCGAACACGGCCAACATAAGTTTTGAATACGTAGAAGGGGAAGCCATTCTGTTGAGGCTTAACGAATTTAATATCTGCGCTTCTTCCGGTTCCGCGTGCACCTCCGGCTCGCTCGAACCGTCACACGTTTTAAGGGCCATGGGAGTGCCCTTCACGGCGATCCACGGTTCGGTCAGGTTTTCCCTCAGCAGGTATACTACAGATGATGACATCGATCTTGTTCTTAAGAAAATGCCGGAGATCATAAAAGATCTGAGGGAGCTAAGTCCTTACGGGAGGGAGTTTAAGGAAGCAAATCATTAAGTCTCGTAACTCAGAATTTCCTTGATCTTATTCTTGAGCTCATCAAAGTTGGAAGATTTCACTACATAATGATCAGCCGCAACAGCGGAAAAATCGCTTTTAAAAACACTGTATGCCGAACAGATAATTACCGGCAGATCATACTCTGTTTCTCTGATTTTACGCAAAATAGTAAGACCGTCTTCTCCCGGCATCTTTATATCAAGCGTCACTAAGTCCGGTTTTTCTTCGCTGATCATCTTAAGCGCAATTGCCCCGCTTCCAGCCGTAATCACATCATATCCTTCATCCATCAGTTCCTCTTTAAGCAACAACCTGATATTTTTTTCATCATCCACTATCAATATCTTCTTTTTCATTTGGCTGCCCTCCCGGCATAAAGCACATTACACCCAAGCAGATAGACGGTTTTTTTGGCTCCTCTATCCATTAGATGTCCAACGATTTACCAAATAGGGTTTTAATTTTTCAAAAACACTGCATTGTTGAGTGATAATTTCTTCGGCCTGATGACAATCCAGGTTTTGTGTCTTGCTTACAAAAGAAGCTGTCATAGCATAATAGATCGGCACCAATGCTTCAATGATTTCCTTTGCATCCAGCTCCTCAGTCTGTTTTTTATAAGCTACCGCAAAATCAAATAAAGACTTAATCCAGAGTTCAACAGGAAGCTCAAAATGTGAATCATCCAATTTCCCCACTTCAAGGAGCTTCTGGTAGTTTTCAGTCTCAAGCACTTTTTCCCAGATGGCCTTATATTTTAACTCTCCTTCTTTGAATTTGCCGATCAGATTATGCATGTCCACATGAATAGGTTTGGGAGAAATCTCTGATTCAAATCCAAAGATGGCAGTCGGACGGCTACCCTTTACCTTGATCCATTTTTCCTGATATATCTCCATTAAACCCAGGATAGTGCCTACAACCTGTTTAAACATCGGACTAAGATCTTTGCCGGGATCTTTTTCATCATGGATTTTAGCGCCGAGAAAAGACTGGCAGATTTTCAGATTTTCACAGATTGCCACAGTTGTCATCCATATATCAATCCCGAACCTCGCGATATCAGTCTGCCATACATCTTTCTTAAGCAGGCTTTCAACAAGTTCTATTGAAAATCCGAAGTCCCCGCCTATCGGCTGACGCACGCGTCTGCCGTAAAGCGACCACGTTACGGGATAAGCAATCATATTGGTAATAGTCCCGTCATATTTGTAACGGCTGTAATAAGGAGCGACAAATCCAAATCCCTTTAAGATTACAGGGGAAATAAGCAGTTCTATCCATTCCGGCGAAATGCTCCTTAAGTCCGCGTCAAGCATACAACCCGCCTTGGTCCTGAGAAGCCTGGCTGCCTCAAAGATCGCCTTAAGCGCCGTGCCCTTTCCGGAAAGTCCCTGATACTTTGTGACCAGTATTTCCGTCTGCAATTTAGGCCTGGCAATAAACGCGCTTTCAAAGTAGCGCTTATCACTGAGAACATCAACCGCATTCCGGGTTTCTTCAACGTCCCCGCCTTCGGATATAAAAATAAGGCCCTTATGCTGGGGAAAATATTTTGCAAGTCCAAGCTCCGCGGCCTTTATGACCCGGCCAATGGATTTCGCGTTGTTGTAACTGGGAATGCCTATGATGATATCGATATTCTTCATCTGTTTTAACTGCGATTGAGCTTTTTTATCAATGGCAAGTGTGCTGTCGCTTACAAGTGAACCCGAAGTTTTCAAGTTTATATCTCCCGTTTGCAAAATTTACATATGTATTCTACATTTTCATACAAAAAAATTCACGTTCATAAATAACAAACTGTCAGCAATCAGATATCAGCTCTCAGAAAAAAATATCCGCTTAATTATAAAAAAATTGACACTGCATCTTACAATTTCCCGTTTATTTCACTTCCGGAAGGGTTACCCTGAATGTAGTCCCCTCTCCATCCTTACTTTCCACTTCAATGTTCCCGCCGTGGGAGACTATTATCTTCTGCACAAGCGCCAGTCCGAAACCTGTCCCTTCATCCTTTGTCGTAAAAAAAGGGAGGAATATCTTCTGCCTTATGTCTTCGGGGATCCCGTTTCCTGTGTCCCTGATCCTTATTTCCGCTTTATTGCGAACACGATTCAACTCTATTTCAAGGCTGCCGCCGCCGGGCATTGCCTCGACGGCATTGACAAAAAGATTTGTCAGGGCCTGTCTTAAAAGCACCTCATCACCATTTATGGATACAGGTTTATGCAAGTTCATTAAAACTTTTACGGCATCACTATTACCTGTAACGGATGCCGCAGTCTCTTCAACCAGTCTGTTTAAATCCACCTGTTCGGTATTCAGTACAGTAGGTTTCGCAAAAGCAAGAAGTTCGGAAATGATCTTATTCATATTGTCGATCTCCGCTGAAATAGCGTCCACGGTAGACATCATCGATGTATCCGCTTTTTTGCCCAGCAGTTTAGCGTAACCGGAGATTACCGACATCGAATTTCTCAACTCATGAGAGATTCCCGCTGACATCTCTCCAAGCTGAGAGAGTCTCTGCTTCAACTCAACCTCTGCCTGGAGCGCCTTAATATCCGTCAAGTCGGTGAAAACAAAAATGAGGCCGATCTTTTCGCCTGCCGCATTTTTTAGCTGCGACGTGGTTATTCCAAGCCATATATGTCTCCTGTCGCTTGTAACATATTGATATTCAACCCTCGATACAGTCCTGTTATCTTTTATTAATGCAGTCAACGGTTCATTAAAAACCTCGTTAAAATTTCTTTCAATTATCTCTTTTGAATCTACGCCAAGCATACGTTCAGCAGCCTGGTTGATACTCTTGATCTTCAATGAATTATCGAGACTTACAACACCGCTCGGCACACTCTGAAGAATGTTTTCGTTATAGGCCTCCATCCTGCCGGCCTTCTCTTCCGCGAAGGCCTTTAACCGTTCAAGCTCTTTTTCATTTTCCTTGAGCTTTGCGACAAGATCGTGGAATGTATCAACGACAAATCCGACCTCGGAGCCTTCTTTAGCTTCCTCTTTTGTTCCAAGCATTCTCTTCTGTCTTACAATATAAATTCTTATACATATTGCGGCTGCCGCGATAATTAACAACCCCCCGGCGCCTAAAATATATTTGATATCATTTCCTTCCAGCGCCGGAACAAGAATAATCCCGATCATCAGCCCTAAAATAACAAACGAGAATATAACCAGGGACCTTATGAAAGACCTATCCCGCATAAATATACCACCTGAAAATATCCTGCCCCAGGAAAAGACTGACAAGGGCGCCAATCGCGAGATATGGCCCGAACGGAATTTTCGACCCCCATTCTCTCCCCTTTAACAGGATAAGCGAAACTCCTGTCACTGAACCTAACAGACTCCCCAGGAATGTCGTAAGTAAAACACCCTTCCATCCCAAAAGCCCCCCTACCATGGCCATCATCTTTATGTCCCCCCCGCCCATCGCGTCTTTCTTGAATATCGCTTTCCCGATTACCGCGATAAGATAAAAGGAGCCGCCGCCGGCCAGAAAGCCGGTAATCGAAGCTTTAAAACCCAGCAGTTCGGACTGCAAGAAGGGGTCGGGAAGTATCGTGGAGCCTAAAATAACCGCGAGCAGCATGCCCGGAAACGTAATGCTGTTTGGAATTATCTGATGTTCAAGATCAATAAAAAAAATCACTATCAGCGACGAGATAAAAACCAGATAAACCAATAATACGGCTACGGAACCGAAGCCAAACCTGTTCAGCACAATAATATAGAGGGCGGCATTCAGAAATTCTACAAGAGGGTATTGAATGGACAATCTCGCCTTGCACGACCTGCACCTGCCCCGGAGCAGTATGTAACTTAGTATAGGGACATTGTCATAAAATTTTATCGGGGTCCCACATGAAACGCATCGTGAAGACGGACTTACTACAGACATGCCTCCCGGCATGCGGCAGATGCACACATTAAGAAAAGAGCCTATTATTAAACCGAGGGCAAAGACTGAAATATAGGTTATCATTCTGGAAGTTTATTGATATCCGTAGCCTGCTTCTTGTAATCATCCACTGTCTCTCTGAGGTTCCTTATCTCATCAAGCGCCTGCTGCACGATAAAATCCTTAAATACGTCTTTATCGTCCTGGTCCTTCAGTTCCATAACACGCTTGCCGATGTCTCTGTAAAGGTCGTCCATCTTATTTTCAAGTTTACTGCCTTCATAAAGAAACTTCGCCATCGATGTCTCGGCCTTTGTCCTCTCCGCTACATACTTTGCAATCCACTTAACACGGTTTACACCTGTGGTTAAGCTTTCCCTTATTTTGTCTTTCATATTTCCCTCCGAACATAAGGTTAAAGTCCAGCGTTCATCATTTAGCTTTTAATTAGTTCCAGCCTCCCCATCCACTTCTTCTGCAAGGTTTCCTTAAGCAGGGGATGTCCGCTTAAATCAGGTTCAGCATCAGCTAAGGCAAACGCCTCTTTCCTCGATATCTCAAGCACTCCCATATCTCTTATTATATTAGCAATTTTTAATTCGGGAAGACCTGACTGCCTGGTTCCGAAAAAATCACCCGGCCCCCTTATTGCAAGGTCTTCTTCCGCTATCTTAAAACCGTCGCCTGTGGATTCCATGGCCTTAAGCCTTCTTTTTGCTTCATCACTGAAAGGTGGATACGCCATAAGCAGGCAATACGAATCATAACCGCCCCTTCCAATCCTTCCCCGCAACTGGTGGAGCTGCGCAAGCCCGAATCTCTCGGCATGCACGATAAGCATGAGAGACGCGTTAGGAACATCTATTCCAACCTCGATTACCGTCGTCGACACAAGTAAATCGATGTCCCCTGATTTAAACGCGGACATAACAGCCTCTCTTTCATCGTGACGCATCTTCCCGTGCACAAGGCCGATCTTTCTTTCCGGGAAAATTTTTTCAAATGCCCCGGCCCCGGCAATAGCGGACTTAAGATCAAGTTTTTCGGATTCCTCGATAAGGGGATATACGATATAAACCTGTCTGCCTTTAGACAGCTCTCTCTTTATTGAAGAGTATAACCCGTCCTTTTGAGACGGGAAGAATACTTTTGTAATAACAGGCTTTCGCCCAGCGGGCAATTCATCTATTATTGATATATCAAGGTCTCCATACAGCGTCATTGCCAGTGTCCTCGGTATCGGCGTTGCAGTCATGATCAGTATGTCCGGATTAAGGCCCTTTGTCCTGAGAGAAGCCCTTTGAACAACACCAAACCTGTGCTGCTCATCAATTACCGCCAGCCCGAGATTCCGGAATTTTACTTTCTCCTGTATGAGAGCGTGTGTTCCAATAATAATCTGAGCCTTACCCATGGAAATATCGTCAACAGGTTTATCTTTGCTGCCGGAAGTCAGCAGCGCTGCTTTCAAGCCAAGCCCTTCAACCATTCTGCGAATATTGATAAAGTGCTGTCCGGCGAGAATTTCGGTAGGCGCCATCAGACATGCCTGATAACCGTTTTCAACGACAATGAGCATTGATACAAGCGCAACAACCGTCTTTCCGCAACCGACATCACCGTGCACAAGCCTGTTCATCGGCAGCGGTCTCTTCATATCAGCCCTGACCTGGTCTAAAATCCTTTTCTGCGCACGGGTAAGCTCAAAGGGAAGGCCGGCGAGAAATTTATTGACAAGATCATTCTTGTCCCTGAAACTTATTCCTCTTTCCAGTGTCTCCCTTTTCTTTAAGAGAGCAAGGCCGAGTTCCAGCATGAAAAGTTCATCAAATACGAGACGTTTGTGCGCGGGGCCCGACCCGTTATTCAGTGCACCCACATCGGTAAATTCCTCCGGGAAGTGCGCTTCCTTTACCGACCATCTTAACGGCTTCAGATTGTTTTTTTTAATAATATACTCCGGCAAATACTCCTCTATTAAAAAAGAATATGTATCTATTGCATTGAATATAAGTGTCCTGAGCTGTTTCTGTGAAATCCCTTCAGTCGCTTTATATACTGGCACAATCCTTGACGTGTGTATAAATTTATCTTCACTTCCAAGCAGTTCAAATTCAGGATTTTCCATTTCCAGGCCGATGCCTGTATATGGATTGCCTTTTACAACACCGCTGAGAATAAGCTTCTGGTCTTTTTTGAAATATTTCTTCAGGTACGGCTGGTTAAACCATTTGGACTTCAGAAAACCCGTTTTATCGGCAACAGTAAGCTCGAAGATCTTCATCTTCTTTCTGGGCGTGGTTATGACATCCGCGGAGACCACCTCACATAACGTTGTCTCAAGGTTTCCATAGCTGAGGTCACATATTTTTTTTAGATTTTTTCTGTCTTCATAACGCCAGGGGAAATAAAAAAGAATATCTTCAAGTGTCTTAATGCCCAGTCTTTCAAGGAGTCCGGCGCGAACCGGGCCTACTCCTTTTACGTATTGAGCATGGGTATCTCCTGAGATCCGGGGGCTGAAATTTGAAGTTTTTACACCTTTAAGGTTCTTAATCCTGTTGTTCATTCTCAGAGGCTTCATCCTCTTCGGTCATTCGGCTTTCACTCTGGATTTCCGCCTCAAGCTGCGTTTCAATTTCTCCCTTCCTCATTCTGCCATATTCTGTTTCACTTATTATATCAATATCCCAACCGGTAAGTTTCATCGCCAGTCTCACGTTCTGCCCCTTTTTGCCGATAGCTATGGAGAGCTGCTGGTCATTAACAACAACCATCGCGGATTTCTCATCTTCATTTATCCCTAAGCTCTCAACAGCGGCCGGACTTAAAGCCTTTGCTATCAGCACCCTTGGATCGTCCGTCCAGGGTATTATATCAATCCTTTCACCTCTAAGCTCCCTCACGATGGACTGCACACGGGTACCTTTCATTCCAACACACGCGCCTACAGGATCAACCATGGGATTGTTCGAAAAAACCGTCAGCTTTGTCCTGTCACCGGCCTCCCTGACAATCTGTTTTATAAAAACCATCCCTTCGTAAATCTCCGGTATCTCCATTTTAAAGAGTTCCGCGACAAAATTGGGATGGGTCCTTGAAAGAAGAATTACCGGCCCTTTCGGGGTAACCTTTACCTCTTCTATATATGACCTTATCGTCTCGCCCCTCTTTAAGGTTTCGGTAGGCAGCGTGAATTTTACAGGAAGAGTAGCCTCTGCCCTGCCAAAAGCCACATAGTAGCATCCCTTCTCCTTCCGGATAACTACCCCGCTCATTATTTCTCCCGCTTTATCCTTATACTCCTCATATATCGCTTCTTTTTCGGCTTCCCTTACTCTCTGAAAAAGCACCTGTTTGGCTGTCTGCGCGGCAATCCTTCCGAAATCATTAATAGCTATAGGAGACTCTATCGTCTCGTCTACGCCCTTTGCCGGGTCTATTTTCCGCGCGTCCTTAAGCGATATCTCTTCCATCGGATTTGCAACTTTTTTAACTATTGTCTTCAGCGCGCTCATCGAGATCTCTCCGCTTTCAGAGTCAATACTTATATTTATTTCAGGATTAATGCCGTATTTCTTCCTTACCGCGGACAACAAAGCGGATTCCAGGGTCCCAAGAATGGACTCCTTGGGGATTCCTCTTTCCTTGCTCATCTGTTCAATAATGTGAATCAGCTCACGGTTCATCTATATCTCAACCTCCAATCTTGCCCTTGAAATGTTCTCATAAGCAATAGATACTTTCCTGCTATTCGGTAAAAGAACCACTATTTCAGCATCCCCGGCCTCGATCAGCTTCCCCAAAAAAAACGTCTGCTTTTCTATCGGACCGTGTGTAACAACCCTGATTGTCCTTCCGGCATATTTCTTGAAATCCTCCACATTTTTAAGCGGCCTGTCAAGTCCGGGTGATGATACCTCTAAAACATAAGAGTATGGAATCGGGTCCTCAACATCAAGCACGGCCTCTATTTCACGACTAACGAGTGCACAATCGTCAATTGAAACCCCGTTTTCTTTTTCAATAAAGACCCTCA
>JAUVPO010000236.1 GCA_030598625.1 Deferribacteres bacterium
GTTAAAGGGTCCGTTATTGAGAGTTTCTTGAATTCCTCCGTCTGTTTATAGAGCAGGCTCCTCTCAATCGCGATTGCAATATTGGTTACAAAAGACTCTATTAAATTCAAATCACTTTCACCAAAAACCTCTCCTTTAATTTTATCGGATATATTGAGAACTCCCGATAACCTGCCTTCAATTTTTATCGGTACACTTACAAACGATTTTGTTTTATATCGAGGTCTGTTTCGCTGTCTGGTTCTTGGGTCTTCTTCTATATTTTCCACAAGAATCGGGCCTCCGTTCTCAAGCACCATTCCCGCTATGCCTTCTCCTTCTTTAAGCCGCATATTTTCCTGCACAATATCGTCAACGCTTTTTTTGGCCTCGACAACGAGTTCAGACGTGTCACGGTCCAGGAGCATCAGAGAACCCTGTTCAGCGTTCAAAAGCTGTATGGATTTTTGCAGCAATATATTCAAGAGGCTTTTTATGTCCAGAACAGGGGCTATAACATCAGAAAGATCTACAAAAGAAGATAATATTTCATCCGCCTTCCTCGTTTTATTTGCTTTGAGACGAAGGTCCCTGTTTTCAAGATTAAGCTGTACATAGTCCCTGAAAGCATTCATAATCTTCATGTCCGACCGGGAAAATTTTTTATTTAAAATACCTATCATGCCTTCTAATATGCCATTGATAAAGATCGGGAAAAAATATGAAGATTCGATTTCTTTCAGCGGAATCGCGTTTGTAATTTCCTCCGGGTCTTCGATAAACAAAGCTTCCCGGGTACTGCGCATTTCATATATAAAAGGATGTTCCGCATCAAGGTGAAAATCCCTGGCGGCCTCTTTATCCTTTACTGTACTGTACACAGTTTTATATGCGGAACTTTCTTCATCCAGCAACATCAGGACAGCCGATGTATGACCAAAGACGAACTCTATAGTATCTATTATATACCTGTACATTAATTCCGGATTTTTGGATAATGTCCTGAACGTTTGATTATCAAAGAGTGACGTCACGCGTAAGAGCTTCTCTTCAAGCTCATATTTTTCCTCGACGCTGATCATCATACGGTTTACCGTTAAATATACATAATGGGAAAGAGAATTGACATAATCATCTCCGGGAAAATCCAAAGGCATAGCCACCGGTATCGAGGGAAGGTTGTTGTCTTTAACAATTTTTAAAAATTCAAGCAGATCTTCATATGAAGCAAAGCCCCCTCTTCCCACAATAAATGCCTTCTCATTAAATCGCTCGACGGGCAAGGCGAAATTTATCAGTTTTGCCTTACACTTATAGATCACAGGCTTATTTAACGGCAGAGATTCAAACATTAATTTATTGCATGAATCCGGACAACTCAGGCTGTCCAACCCCGCTGAATTAATATAATCGCAGAAACGGTTTTTCCCGGTTACCATTAACAGGGCGCCGTCTTCACTATACACATTAAACTCAAAATTTACCGCCCCGGAAAGACTGCGGAAATAATCAGCCCACTCTTTTGAAGACAAAAGCTCTGCAAGTGTCATATCTTTGTTATTATTTGCCATCAAAGTAACCGTACTATTATTGATTGCCCTTGCCGATATCATATAACGTAAACATAATCTTCACAGGTACAACCCGCTTAAGTTTTTTTTGGATATAAGAACCCTCGTCAAAATATCATAGACTTATATGCAAAAATTTAGCCAGATCATAACACCTTGATTTTATTGATTTCTATAAAAAAACAATATATACTGTGTAAAGTCAACCGACACAATAATGCGGTTTGTTTAAACTAATATCTGTTTACTTATTATTTTCAATAAGTTAAGGTATGTAATATTATTTTACACAATTGTCCTTCGGAAGTCAAATCAAAATGGCTTGTCTACCCAAAAAATGGATGAAGTTCAGGATAACATTTCAAAAGGGTTAAATCAACGGAAATTTTTCGCGGAAAATTTATTTTCCCGTGAGCCTTCGAGGATCAAGGACCCGGCTTGCTTCTTTTTCCTTTAAGATATTTTTTTCAACGACAAGCTGCTTTACATTTTTTCCTGTGCGATATGCTTCTGCGGAAATTTTTGCAGCAGATGCATATCCGATAAGCGGATTTAAGGCAGTCGCCATGGCAAGAGTTGAATCCGCATAATCTTTACACCTTTTTTCGTCAGCTTTAATACCTTTCACGCATTTCCCTGTGAATGCATTAATCCCGTTTGACAGTATCTCGATAGAAAAAAGCAGGTTATGCGCAATCACAGGCATCATGACATTAAGCTCAAGTTGTGAAGCCTGGGTTGCGTAAGCAATAGCTGTATCATTTCCCATGACCTGGAAGCATACCATATTAAGCATCTCCGGCATTACCGGATTTATCTTCCCCGGCATTATCGATGAGCCGGGCTGTAGGGCCGGAAGCTTTATCTCGGCAAATCCCGTGCGGGGTCCCGAACTCAATAAACGCATATCATTGGCTATCTTGCCAAGGCTTATCGATATCCCCCGGAGTGACGCACTCAGTTCAAGCGCCGGATTTACATTCTGGATGCCGTTAAATAAATTTTCACAACTCCTGAACTTTATTCCCGTAATGTTTCTTATCTCCCTTACAACACGGCTTTTAAACCCTGGATGAGCGTTTATTCCGGTGCCCGCTGCATTGCCTCCAATAGGCAGATACAGGAGGGATTCCGACGAACTCCGCAGCCGGCATATATCTTTTTTAACCGCGTCAGCATAACCACCGAACTCCTGCCCGAGCCTTATAGGCACCGCATCCTGCATATGTGTCCTGCCCGCCTTTACAATACCGTCAAACTCCCTGGATTTATTTGACAGAGCTCCCTTCAAGCTTTTCAGCGCAGGCATTAAATCATCTCTCACAGCCTCAGACGCGGAAATATATATGGAGGTGGGTATTGTATCATTGGTTGATTGAGCCATATTTACATGATCATTCGGATGGATAAGGGTATAATCACCCCTTTTGCCTCCGAGGATCTCAATTGCCCTGTTGGCTATGACCTCGTTGACATTCATATTCTGGGAGGTGCCCGCACCGGCCTGATATACATCGACAACAAAATGCCGGTCATGCGCTCCCTTAGTTACTTCCATGGCGGCCTTTTCAATAGCCCTGCAGGCTTTCCTGTTGATAAGACCCAAAAAACCGTTTGCCCTTGCACAGGCAAGCTTGACTATCCCCTGCGCCTTAATGAATCGCCCCGGAAGTTTCAGTCCGCTTATCGGGAAATTATCAATCGCCCTCTTTGTCTGTGCCCCGTAATAAACATCATCCGGTATCTTTACTTTACCGAGTGTATCATTTTCAATTCTCAAGCGCTTCCTCCCTGTATAAATCCGAACAGAGCTACTTCCTTTCAGGATGTTAGTTTACCACAACAATAATTGAAAGCAAAATCATAA
>JAUVPO010000015.1 GCA_030598625.1 Deferribacteres bacterium
ACTCTATTTAAAGCTGAACAATTTCAAAAATTCTTTTATACGTTCAAATCCCCGTCTTTAATTTCGATATGTCCTGACTCCGGATATTAATTATTTACATTACAAGTTCCGATATAAAAAACAATCACTTTTTAACGGAGGAAGAGATGGCGGAAAATTTCGATGCATGTCCATACTGCGGCAACACGATAATGAAAGGCGCTATGAGGTGCGTAGCCTGCGGAAAGATTGTGAAGACCGCGGATGAACAGGCAGATGCCATAAAGACGCTGACAAAAACAAAAAAAAAGTTCAGGGTCCCCGGTTTTTTTAAACTGATTGCATTTCTTCTGGCTGCCGGAGCAGCCTATCACTACTTTCCCGACCAAATCAACGGCATCTTACAGTCAGTCCTTGATTATTTCGGAAAATAGCAGGTGAAAGCGAGGAAGTTACTTTACTTCTCAATCCTTACCGCGCAGGACTTGTATTCAGGGGTTCCCGCAATCGGGTCTCTGTGCTCTGATGTCAGGAAGTTTGAAAGCGCCTCCGGGAAATGAAAGGTCATGAATACATTCCCCGGCTGTGAGCGATCAGTGACTTTGACCTTCACCTTGATCTCGCCCCTCCTGGAAGAAACTTTAACCATATCGCCGTCTTTAATTCTCAACTTCTTTGCATCCGCATGGCTTATCTCAAGCAGTTCCTCGGGAACGAGTTCCATAATGCCCTTCACCCTTCTTGTCATCGAGCCGTTGTTATAGTGCTCGCGAATCCTTCCCGTTATGAGAACATAAGGAAACTTTTTGTCCGGCACTTCACCTGATCCTTTATGGTCAAGGGCCATAAACTTCGCCAACCCGCCGGGCCTGGAGAATAAATCCGTATAAAGCGTTGTTGTGCCGGGATGATCTTTCGTAGGACACGGCCACTGAAGGCTTTCCCTTTCAAGACGCTCATAACTTATCCCGCCGTAAATCGGCGTCAGGCCCGCAATCTCGTCCATTATCTCCGACGGATGGTTATAACTCATGGGATATCCCATCTTTGCGGCAATCTCGCAAATGACCTGCCATTCAGCCTTCCCGGCCATGGGTTCAATGGCCTTTCTTATGCGCTGGACCCTGCGTTCACCGTTAGTAAAGGTGCCGTCTTTTTCAGCAAAGCTCGCTCCGGGGAGTATCACATGCGCATGTTTTGTGGTCTCTGTGTGAAATATGTCCTGGACCACGAGAAATTCCAGTGAACTCAGCGCCCTCCGCACCTCATGAACATTCGGATCGGTTTGCGCGGGGTCTTCACCGAGTATGAATATCCCCTTAAATTTCCCCTCGCATGCCTTATCAAGCATTTCAACTGATTTCAGCCCTATCTCTGGTGACATGGCAACGCCCCACGCCTTTTCAAATTTCTCACGCACTTCGGGATTCGTAATCGACTGATATCCCGGAAAAGTAGCCGGAAGCGGGCCAAGGTCTGACGCCCCCTGAACATTGTTCTGTCCTCTCAGGGCCATAATGCCCGTTGACGGTCTTCCAATATGACCGCAGACAAGGGCAAGGTTGGCAATCGCCATCGCGTTTTCAGTGCCTGTTTGGTGCTCTGTCACGCCGAGACCGTAGACTATCATCGCCTTGTCCGCATTGGAATACAAACGCGCGGCTTCAATGATCCTTTCTTCCGGAACACCGGTTAATTTCTCGGTCTTTTTAAGGTCGTACTCCCTGACCTTCTTCTTTAACTCCTCAAAACCCTCTGTGCGGCTCTTGATAAATTCCTTATTCTCCCATCCCTTCTTCAGTATTACGTGTATCAGTCCGTTAAGAAGGGCTATGTTACTGCCGGGGCGCAGATTGAGCCACACGTCCGAGCGCCTGGCCATCCATGTCTTTCTCGGATCGCCGACAACGAGTTTTGCGCCGTTGCTGAGCGCCTTTTTCAGGTAAATCGATACAATGGGATGGGCTTCGGTAGGATTGGACCCGAACAGAAAGAGTGTATCCATATCCGGCATCTGTGCTAATGAATTTGTAGCAGCTCCTGCTCCAAGGCTAGTGGCCAGACCGGCCACAGTCGGGGCGTGTCAGACGCGGGCACAGTTGTCCACATTGTTGTTTTTGAAAACCGTTCTTGCGAATTTCGCTATCAGGAAGTTTTCTTCATTGGTGCACCGGGATGAAGAAAATGCCCCCACTGTTTTATTCCCGTACTTCTTCATAAGTCCGGAAAATCTGTCGGCTATCAAGTCAATAGCCTCATCCCATGTGGCCTCATGAAAGCTGTCGCCCCTCCTGATAAGCGGGGTTTTTATCCTGTCGGCGCTGTGTATGAAATCATATCCGTATCTGCCCTTGATACAGAGGTTGCCGTGATTAACGGGAGCATCATAGGCAGAGGTTACTTTTACCACCTTTCCGTCTTTTAAATTCAGATCGAAATTACAGCCTGTTCCACAGTAAGAACAGGTCGTCCTCACCTTTTTCATCTCATAGGAGCGTCCTCTGCCCCTTCCCTTCTTATCCGTAAGGGCGCCTGTCGGACAAGTGGATACGCACTGTCCGCAAAATTCGCAGTTATCAATGGTGCGTGGTCTTCTGAACGCCGTGTCAGGCATGGAGTTAAACCCCCTGCCGACGAGGTCTATTGTCCCCGCCATAACAACTTCATTGCATATCCTTGTGCATCTTCCGCATAAAATGCATTTATTGGGTTCATATGATATAAAGGGATTGTCTTCACGGATCGGCAGGTCCCATTTCTCTCCTTCAAAACGCGTACTGTCTACATCATATCTGTATGCCAGATCCTGAAGGGCGCAGTCTCCCGTTTTTTCGCACTTCATACAGTCATTCGGATGGTTGGATAAAAGCAGCGCGATAATATTCTGTCTTATCCTTCTGATTATGTCATTTTCAGTGCACACTTCCATGTTATTTGTTACAGGGGTTGTACACGCGGGCAGCGGTCTGACCACCCCCTTGACCTGAACTATACATAAACGGCATCCGCCGTAAGGTTCGAGGCGATCGTCATGGCAAAGAGTAGGGATTTCAATCCCGGCTTTCTTCGCGGCCTGAAGGATCGTCTCTTCCCTTTCGCAGGCGATCTTCCTACCGTCTATCTTTACTTTCTTGATTTTTTTCTCCGGCAAAACCTAACCTCCATAATCAATTGACAATTATGCTTATTTACTCCCATACATAATTAACCAGCTTCATAAACTTGTCATTCATTTCACGTAATATCTCATTAATAGCAATTGTCATCTCACGGACTATTTTATACGCCATCTGGGGCTTCTCTTCCAGGAGCTTTTCCATATCTTTTCTCTGAAGAACTAAAACCTTCGTATCCTCAAGGGCCTCAATGGCCGCGGAATGTGAGCGGCCGTCAAGCAGAGAAAGTTCACCGTAGAAATTATTTTTCTTCAGAACAGCGAGTATCTGCTTGGTCTCTTCCTTTGTCCTCTTGGTTACCCTGACCTTCCCGTAATCAATTATATGAAGACCCTGTTCAGGACTTCCCTCTTCCCATATTACATTACCCTTATTATAAAACTCTTCCGACAGCACGGGCGCGATCATATTGAGTTCGTCTTCAGTAAAATCCTTAAACAGGGTTATCTCTTTCAATCTCTGTCTGCTTACCATAACTCCCCCTTATTAATTCCCTTTACATAATAGATTTAAATGGACAGGCATCAAAACATGCCCCGCACTTTACACACTTTGACTTGTTAATAACGGCCTTCTGCTTCGGCTGCCATATTACCGCTCCTGAAGAACATACCCTCGCGCACTTGCCACACATCTTGCAGTTCTCGGTATTGACGACGTACTGACGCAATGCCTTGCATACTCCGGCCGGGCATATCCCTTTTTTGATGTGCGACTCATATTCTTTCCTGAAAAATTTTATGGTTGAAAGCACCGGGTTCGGGGCCGACTGACCGAGACCACAGAGGGACGATAATTTAATATCCGTTCCAAGTTCCACCAGTAAATCTATATCATCCTCTTTTCCTTTGCCCCCGGTTATTCTGGTCAGAATCTCCTGCATCCTTTTCGTCCCTATCCTGCAGGGGACACATTTACCGCAGGATTCACTCTGTGTAAATGATATAAAGAACTTGGCCATGTCAACCATACAGGTGTAATTGTCCATAACGACCATTCCACCTGATCCCATCATCGAGCCGATCCTCATTAGTGATTCGTAATCAACGGACATATCGATATGGGATGCCGGGATGCAGCCGCCTGAAGGCCCTCCGGTTTGGACCGCCTTTAACTCGCGGTTCCTTTTCTCCATTCCCCCGCCGATGTCATAAATAATCTCTTTAAGAGAGATGCCCATCGGCACTTCTATAAGGCCCGTATTTTTTATCTTTCCGGTAAGGGCAAAGACCTTGGTCCCCTTGCTCTGTTCGGAACCGATTGATGCAAACCATGAAGCGCCCTTTGTAATAATGGAAGGAAGATTTGAAAGCGTTTCAACGTTGTTAATAACCGTGGGCTTGCCCCACAGGCCCTTATTCACGGGAAAGGGAGGCTTTGAACGCGGCATCCCGCGTTTGCCCTCGATAGATGCAATGAGCGCCGTCTCTTCCCCGCATATGAATGCGCCGGCCCCTTCCTTGATACGGATCGTAAAATCAAATCCCTGCTTGAAGATGTTCTTTCCAATAAATCCTTTTTTTGTTGCTTCTTCTATCGCTATTTTCAGTCTTTCTATTGCAAGGGGATATTCCGCCCGTATATAAATATAACCGATATTTGCGCCTGTCGCGTATCCGCCGATTATCATGCCCTCAATAACCGAATGGGGATTGCCCTCAATGATCGACCGGTCCATAAAAGCGCCCGGGTCACCTTCATCGGCATTGCAGATTATATACTTGGGGAATGCCCTGGACATGCTGCAGAATTCCCATTTAAGACCCGTCAGGAAGCCTGCTCCGCCCCTTCCGCGCAGACCGGATTTCTTGACCTCTTCTATTACTTCGAATTCGGTCAACGATAACGCCTTCTTTGCCCCTTCATACCCGCCAATGCCGATATATGCGTTAATATCTTCAGGATCTATCTGACCGCACTGTTTGAGGAGAATCTTTGTCTGTTTATCATGGAAGGTATGATAATCCGGGCCGACAAGCCATTCCTCAACCGGCTGGCCCTTTATGATATGTTCTTCTACAATGCGGCCTATTTTTTCGGGTCTTACACGCTGATAAGTTGATGTGCTTCCATCAAGGATTACATCCACGAGCACGTCTTTTGCGCAGAAACCCCGGCAGCCTGTCTTGTTTACGCATTTCTTTTTGACTATGGCTTCCAGCCCCTGGGCCTTGAGTTCATCATGAAACGCATCTATGACTTCCTGGCTTCCCGCAGCCAGGCCGCCGGTGCCTAGACAGACCCTGATGACCAATCCTTTTATATCCGGTCCCTTAGACTTCGGTTTTGGTCCGGTTTTGGCCGCAGTTTTTGGTTTTCTCACTGATTTCACTTTAGTCCCGGATTTAGCTTTAGCCTTGGGTCTGGTTTTTTTCCTTTCCGCCATTTTATCCGCCTTTACCGAGTCAGGAGTAATATACCTTTACCGTTTTCTAACGGTGTGAACTTTTTTCGTATTCTCTCAGCATCCTGGATGCGTTATCCGCTGTCATGCTTCCATATACTTTTTTATTAATAATAAGCACCGGCGCAATACTGCACGCGCCGACACACGCTACATTTTCCAAAGTAAACTTGCCGTCAGCGGTCGTGTTCTCACCTTCGGCAATTGCCAGGTCAGCCCTCATCCTGTTGATTATCGGCTCTGCGCCTTTCACATGGCACGCAGTCCCGCAGCAGGCCGTAATAAGATTTTTACCACGGGGTTTCAAATAGAACTGCGCGTAAAAAGTTACTACACCAAAGAAATTGCTCGCCGGAATATTAAGTTTTTCAGAAAACCAGAAGACTATATCCTCGGGGACATATCCGAAAGCCTCCTGAACATCCTGGAGTATAGATATTATGCTGCCTTTTTCTTCTTTATACTTTTCCAGAACAGCTTCACATTTTTTTTCGTTCATTCAGACCACCTTTTCGGGGAAAATTAAAGTGGATGCTTATATATCAGCTTCTTTACACCCTGCTCAATAGGGGTATGAGCGAATATTTTATATAGTTGAATCAAATTAAGTCAAATCAAAATTAGATTTAACTGCGATAAAAAATATATAATTTCTTTCGAGATAATACTAAATTGCTCTGTTATGCTATTAAGGGGGAGGTCTTATGAAATATCAGACAGGCAAATCCGGGAGGATTATTGTTGCAAAATTTGACGATCACGACGACGTACTGGGCAATCTTGTCGACATCGCGAAAAAAGAAAATATCAGTGCAGGGGTTTTTTATCTTTTCGGAGGAATGCGTGAAGGTAAAATTGTAGTCGGCCCTGAAACCGACGAACTCCCTCCAAAACCGGTCTGGAGAGAACTGGGAGAAAGTCACGAGGTCCTCGGGATGGGGACAATTTTCCGGCAGGAAGATGAACCAAAGATCCACTTCCACGGCGCCTTTGGCAAAAAAGATACGGTAAAAGTGGGTTGCCTCAGGGAGAAATCCGAGACCTTTATTGTCCTTGAAGCAATCATAATCGAGATAGAAGGCATTAACGCTACGAGAGAGATCGATCCTGCATCGGGAATGGTACTTTTGAAATTGTAAAAAAAAGACCTGCTCCGTGGCAGACGATTATTTATTTGATTTCACTTTTATCCCGAGTTTGTTTATCTTGCTTCTTAACGTGTTACGGTTTATGCCGAGCAAACGGGCAGCCCTTATTTGATTTCCTTTAGTTTCCTTCAACACCATAAGGATAAGCGACTTCTCTACTTCAGGAATGACCATTTCATAGAGATTGAATTTCTCAAAGCGCTTAATATTCCGCATAAATCCTTTCAGTCTGGATTCAACGAACTTTCCAATCGATCTGGCCTGTCTGTGTTTCAGATCAAAATCCTCTACCCGAATCAACGGCCCCTCTGACAAAACACACGCCCTTTTAACGGCAATCTCAAGCTCTATTTCGTTACCGGGCCAATCATAAGTTAAAAGATATTCTTCCGCATCCTTTGAAATATCTTTCACTTCAGTCCCTATCTGTTTTTCCGCTAATTTAATATACTGTTTTACAAGCGCAAGTATTTCCTCTTTGCGTTCCTTTAAATCCATTGGCTTTTTATCGGTTTTTTTAGGGGTCATCTTTATTTGTACTTAATCAACATATGGGATCCCGAATGGAAAACCATTTACATGAATATCAAATGACAAAACCTAACTGTCAAATTAAAAAAGTTTTAAGGATTCGAGGGTTCAAGTAAACAGAACTACTCTATAAAAAGGGCGAACAATTATCAAATGAACAAATCCTTATTAATGCTTGTTCACTATTATATTATCAATCAGCCTTATATTTCCAATTTTAACGGCAAGCAATATTGCTGCAGGCAATGTTATTTTTTGAACAGAGCCAAGGTCTTTGAGATTGACAATATCAATATAATCAATACCGGCAAGAGGTTCCGATCTTATTAACTTCTCCATTGCCTCTCTGACATCATCCGCACTATCAAGATTTTCAGTCAAAATAAGTTTTTCCCCATGCTTTAATGTCTTAAACAAAACAGCAGCCGCTTTTCTCTCTTCAGGATTCAAGTAACTATTTCTTGAACTCATGGCCAGTCCGTCGGTTTCCCTTACTATTGGACAGACAACAATATCCATATCAAAATCCAGTTCTTCAACCAGCTTTTTTAGCACTGCCGTCTGTTGAAAATCCTTCTGCCCGAAATACGCCCTGTCAGGCACAACAATATTGAAAAGCTTTGCAACCACAGTCGCCACACCGTTAAAATGCCCGGGCCTTGAACCCCCGCAGAGTATCCGACCGATGCTTCCGATATCGATTGATGTCGAATATCCCTCAGGATACATTTCTCCACTTTCAGGCATAAGAAGGACCCCGACATCAAGCGCAGAAAGTTTTTCTGAATCTCCTTCCATATCTCTCGGATACCGTTGAAAATCCTCATCCGGTCCAAACTGTGTCGGGTTTATGAAAATGCTGACAACGGTTACGTCATTTTCATCTTTCGACCGCTTAACAAGACTGAGGTGGCCTTCATGTAACGCTCCCATTGTAGGAACAAAGCCGATTGCTTTACCCCCGGCCTTAAGTCGCCTGCTCAATGCCTGCATGTCTTTTATATTTTTGATTATCTTCATGTATGAATTTTATCCCATACTTGATGCTGGAAAAACTCCGAAGAATATATGAGGACATTTATAGTTTCTTAATCTCTCGCATCAGCGTACTGAACAGCTCCCGCTCTTTCAAAGTCTTAACCACTTTACCGTGCTTAAAAAGGATGCCCATCCCCTTGCCGCCGGCTATTCCGATGTCGGCTTCCCTTGCTTCGCCCGGACCGTTTACAACGCACCCCATTACAGCTACCTTAATGGATTTCTTTTCACCGGATATTTTCTTTTCAACCTTATCAACGAGTCCCCTTATATCAATCTGACAGCGTCCGCAGGTAGGGCATGATATCAGCTCCGGTCCGATTTGCCTTAAATGCAGGGATTTCAGGATCTCGTATGCAACTTTTACTTCTTCGACAGGATCCGCCGTCAGGGACACCCTAATTGTATCTCCTATCCCTTCCGACAGCAGTATGCCCAGGCCGACCGCGCTTTTGACTGTCCCGGAAAAAGCAGGGCCGGCCTCTGAAATTCCAATGTGCACGGGATATCTGAATTTTGCAGAAAAAAGGCGGTACGCTTCAACTGTTTTCATTACATCCGACGCCTTGAGCGAAACCTTGATAGCCCTGAACTTCAAATCTTCAAGAATTCTTATATGTCGTCCGGCGCTTTCGACAAGCGCCTTTGCAGTTGGATGCTTGTGCTTTCTTAAAAGGTCTTTTTCAAGAGAGCCGGCGTTTACCCCTATTCTGATTGGAACACCTTTGTCTCCGGCAGCGCTTACGATTTCCTTTACCTTAAGCCTGCTGCCGATATTTCCAGGGTTGATTCTCAGTCCGTCCGCTCCATTGGCCACTGCCTCAAGGGCAAGCCGGTGATCAAAGTGGACGTCTGCAATAAGAGGAATCTTTATCTTTTTCTTTAAGGACCTTATCGCCCCGGCTGCCTCGGCATTCAGTACGGCAACCCTGACCGCTTCACAACCGGCGGTCTGAAGCCTTTTAATTTGTGCTACTGTGGAAGGAACATCGCATGTGTCGGTCTTTGTCATTGACTGGACAATAACAGGAGATCCGCCTCCGATCTTGAGACCTCCGAGAATTATATGTTTAGTTGCTTTTTTTCTGGCCATTGCCTGATTTCTTCCCGCCGTTGAGCTGATAAAGCATCACCGCCTTAACATGCTCCTTGCCCGTCCTTGAGAAATAATGCGTGCCGTCATTTTTGGCTACAAAGTACAGATAATCCACATCAGCTGGGTGGAGGGCCGCCTCTATGGACTTTATTCCCGGAGATGCAATCGGCCCCGGCGGCAGGCCTTTAATTTTATATGTATTATACGGAGTAACTCTCCTTAAGTCCCTGTACCTGATGCGTTTCCACCTTTTTTTTACGCCATAGAGGACCGTGGGGTCAGCCTGGAGTCTCATATTCCTTTTTAGACGGTTATGGTAAACAGCGGATATTAGCGACCTTTCTTCATTGAATACGGCCTCTTTCTCAATAATTGACGCGAGAGTTAAAACCTCGTTTTCGGTGAATCCAAGTTCTTCAGCCCTTGCCATCAACAAACCGTTAATGCTTTCCCGTGTTCTCCGGACCATTGTTTTGAAAATTATTTCAGGCGCTATCCCCTTCGTAAAACTGTAGGTGTCAGGAAAAATATAACCTTCCAGACTTGGCGCGTTTATATTTAAAGCACCGAGGAAGTCTTTATCATAAACAAGCCTCCATGATTCATCATCAACCAGTTTTTTTTCTTCAAGCTTACTTCTTATGTATACGAGCGTTGAACCCTCAGGGATTGTAATACTGTACTGTATTGTCCTGCCTTCAATCAGACCATAAAAAATCTGTAAAGGGCTCATCGTAGCGCTCAGACTGTAATATCCGGGTTTTAGTTTTCTGTCAGTCATGCTTATCCTGCCCAGCAAAAGCAATGACAGTCTGTTTTTTATGATGCCGTTATCTTTCAATATGGCAATCCCTTTTGAGTATGTAGCCCCTTTTGGAATTTCGACCTCTTTCCATTTCCCCTTAAAAGAAACAGGTGTGGACAGATTAATAAACACAATGAGACTTGCAAAAAAAATAAAACTAAAAGCTATAAAGGCTATGCTCGTCAGCCCCTCAGAATATTTTTTCATAAACAATTTTTTTAACCTTCCATGTAACTATTACGGCTTAGAGCGACTATTCCCTAAGCTGAAAGGCAAATTCCATTTGTTAAAGCTATCCCTGAATATTTATCTCCGATATTAACCCCCATATTCTTCATAATAAATAGCATGCCAAATAAATTAGATAAAATCAAATCGAATTACAACTCAAGGGCTTAGGGCTCTGAGGGCGGGATATTAAAGCAGTTCATGTGGAAAGCATATTACTATCGGCAATAGTTATTCACGTTTAAGCAATATAAAAGCAACTACGGTTATTGCAGTAATCGCGAGCAATTCAGCTATGATCAGGTTGGAATCAATGGCAGTATGTCCCCATAGCCCAGCTTCTCCCGGTCCCGATATGAACGACAATAATTGCGGCTTTATGTGATGACCTATAAACCGCTTGGAACCATTTGGATAATATCTCACATATGGCACATACAAAAAGCCGATAAACAGAACAGCGTAAACATAACCTATCAGGATAAGCTTTTGACGCTTTCTCATCTTTATTCTCTGTAACTATCCATACTTGAACGCAATTTAATATCCATAATTTTTATCAATTACCATACACCGTGGAGATGCACTTTGTTTTCATGGAATGAAGTAATTATATCAGAGCCATAGAAAATAAAGGAAGAAAAAGACACTGGAAAGACATGTTTTTTTAACCGCACGACAAGGGATAAAATTATTTATTGTTTGAAATAACTTGACATAATGCCACTTAAGGTTTTAAAACATTAATAGTATATTAAGAGGAGGATTAAATGAAAGAATTTTTTACTTTTATATTGGCTATCTTTATTTTACTTAGCATTAGCAATTATTCTCATGCATTATGCGTTAATGTGCCGGAAGCCAATCTCAGAAATGGTCCCGACACCAAGCATGAAAAAACATGGGAAGTTTTCAAATACATGCCCTTTAAAAAGCAGAGTTCTAAAGGGAACTGGTACAAGGTCAAGGATGTGGACGGTGATTCTCATTGGATTTATAAGAATCTGGTTACCGATAAATTTCGATGTGCGGTAGTCAAGGTGGATAAAGCCAATGTCAGGAACGGTCCTGGAACCGGTTATGGAAAAAACGCCTTGAGCCCTGCCTTAAAATATGACTCTTTTAAGGTGATCAAGATAAAATCCTCCTGGGTAAAGGTCATTGATGAATTCGGTGATACAGGATGGATATTCAGGAAGCTTCTATGGATACACTGAGCAGATCGGGACTATAATAAAGTATGGTTTTGTTAGCTAATAACACTTAATAACCTTAAAAAAATCGGGGGAACAGCGCCTTCATGGATTCTTCGATTTGGAAAAGGGGGATATATGTTTAAACCATGGGAACAAAAAGATGAGGATGAAAAGATTAATAATAACGAGGAACATTCATCAGAACACGTCAGTGAGAAAAAAACAAATACTATACTGAAAGGGAACAAACTAATAGGCGATATAAATGTAACATGCGATTTGGAACTAAGCGGAGATATTGAAGGCAATATAACATCCGTGCAAGGCTCCAACATTGTTATAAAGGGAATTTGCAAGGGGAACATAGAGACCAGGGAAGGCAATGTTGATATACATGGAGAGCTGCAAAGCGGAAACATTACCGCAGGCAATGACGTAAATATCATGGGGAAATTCAACGGAGGACATATAAAGGCAAACGGGAAGATATATGTAAACGGTGAATTCAACGGCAAATTGCAGGCCAAGGAAATTGAAATAGGCGCTAACGCCAGAGGCAAAGGAGATATACAATATGAAGAATCCATATCTATTGCCAAAGGGAGCAGAGTCGAGGGACAGATCAATCAGGTCCAGGAACTCAAGCTGATCAAAAACACTCCTGGAATGGAAGCCTTAGACATTGAGCCTCCTTCCAAGGAAATGACCGGGACCCAGTAATTCAATTTATAGACAAACGATTTAATTTCATAAAGCCGATACGATATTCAGGACGTACAAAGCCAACAATCTATCAGGATCTCCGCGAAAAAAGGAATTTTGAAAAAAATCAACAAAATCGTAAGCGATGAACTGTTTGAGTGGATGCGGGATATCAGGCGGACAATTCATCAGTGGCCTGAACCGGCATTTAAAGAAAAAAAAACCGCCAGGCTCATATCAAGAAATCTGAAAAAACTGGGGATCAAATACCAGACAGGCATCGCGGAGACAGGAATAGTCGGGAAATTAATGACTGATGAACATTCCCCAACCGTCGGCCTCAGGGCTGATATGGATGCCCTCCCTATAACTGAAGATACGGGGCTACCCTTCTCGTCACAGAACACGGGAGTTATGCACGCCTGCGGACATGACGGTCACGTAGCTATTTTGCTGGGCGCAGCGGCGATTTTAAAAAAAAATCCCCCGGAAGGGAACACGGTTTTCATTTTTCAGCCCGCTGAAGAGGGAGAGGGCGGCGCAAAACCAATGATTGAACAGGGAGCGCTCGACAATGTTGATATAATATTTGGAGGTCATATCGAGAGACATTATAAGGCGGGGACGCTTTGTATAAAAACAGGGGTGCACACATCCCATACCGATGCCTTTGAAATAAAGATTACGGGTAGAGGCGGTCACGCGGCGCGACCGCATGAGGCTATAGATGCCGTGCTCATTGCAAGCCAGTTCGTCGTAAATCTCCAAACCATAGTCTCGCGGGAAATAGATCCTCTACACCCTTCGGTAATAACTGTAGGGTATATCAAAGCCGGAACAGTACATAATGCAATTGCTGATAAGGCGGTTTTAAGGGGAACAATCAGAACCACAGAAGAATCCGTACGGGTGCAAATACTGGAGAAGATCAGGAAAATGGGATCATCTCTTTCAATCCTGTATGATGCGGAGATCAATGTTATTTTAAAACCGGGGTATCCACCGATAATAAATGAAAAAGACGCCACCAAATTTGCAATACATGTCGCTGAAAAATTAGTAGGTAAGGGGAATACAATCGCGCTTTCTTATCCAAGTCTCGGCGGTGAAGACTTTTCTTATTATTTACAGCAAATACCGGGGTGTTTTGTCAGATACGGAGCTGCGAAAGAAGGGCATGAAATGATACCTTCCCACAGCCCGAAATTTGATTTTGATGAAGAAGCGCTGAGAATCGGAGCAGCCTATCTGTCCGAACTTGTGAGATACGCGGTAAGAAAAATAAGGAAGAGCTGATTATTGATTGACAATTTGTAATGGCTACTTGAATGCTTAAAACAACCTGTTGATCGTTAAACCGGGAATCGGTCATAAGCAATTTATTAAATGGAAAAACTCGTTTTCAATAAATCTTCCGATCCCACTATAGGTGTTGAGATCGAATTACAGATACTCGATCCCGAAACCCTTGAGATGAAATCCCGCGCGCCTGAAATCCTGGAAAAAGTGCCCCCCTCTCTAAAGGAAAGAATAAAACCCGAGTTTATTCAGTCAATGGTCGAAATCAATACCGGAATCTGTTCAACAATTTCAGAAGTGGAAAAAGACTTAAGGGATACTTATTCGCATCTTAACGATATTACGGAAGGATTAGGGGCAACTCTTTATGCGGGAAGCCTTCATCCTTTCTCGAAAACAACCGACCAGATCGTTTCCGACCATCCCAGATACAAAAAGATAATGAATGAATTACAGTTAGTCGGGAAAAGATTCATAAGCCAGGGGCTGCATGTACATATCGGCGTTTCCGATGAAGAGGAGGCCATCAAGATCAATAACAATCTCAGGATATATCTTCCGATCCTGCTTGCCCTTACCACCTCATCTCCATTTTATGAAACGGGTGATACAGGGCTGATGTCCTACAGGTCTAAATTGTTTGACGCCCTTCCCCTGGCAGGTATGCCGGACTCACTGTATGACTGGAAAGAATTTAATACCCTTGTCAACCTTCTCAAAAAAAGCGGGATTATCGAATCCGTTAAAGATATCTGGTGGGATGTGAGACCTCACCCCGAGTTCGGCACCGTTGAGGTTCGGATTTGCGACATCCCCTATTCCCTTCGCGATATTCTTGCAATAACGGCCCTTATTCAGGCGCTTGTAGTGGCGCTGGCGGAACAGTATGAAAATCCGGAGCCGCATATTCAAATTCTCCGTTCAAATAAATGGCAGGCGGCCCGTTACAGCCTTGAAGGGTTTTATGTGGATCCGTTTTTCGGCAGGAAATACTCAATGAAAGAAGCGGCAACGTATCTCTACAGACATGTAAAACCCGCAGCCGAAGCGCTCGAATCCACTGACTATCTTGATGATATTCCGGAAACCATTAATCGCACGACCGGCGCGCATATTCAAAAAAAAATTTATTACGGCAATGGCAATAATTTCAGTGAAATGATCAAAAAAATGCAGGGGCTTTTCTTTAAATGAAAGGAGCCGTTGCATCGGGACATCCATTAACAGCCGGGGCAGCCGCGAAAATGATTTCTCTTGGAGGAAACGCCTTTGATGCAGCGGTGTCAGCCGGATTCGCGTCAGTGGTTGCCGAACCCGCATTAACAAGTCTCGGTGGAGGCGGTTTTCTGCTTGCGCACATCGAAAAGCAACAGAAAGATGTCCTTTTTGATTTCTTCGTGAACACACCGGGGCTGGGAGACAAAGAAAACCTTAAACCTTTAATGACCCCCGTAGACATCAAATTCCCGGAATGCACCCAGATTTTCCACACGGGTTTCGGTTCTGTCGCGGTGCCAGGCATGCTGAAAGGTTTGCTCCATATTCATAAAAGGCTCTGTACGCTTCCGCTGGAAATAATCCTTGTGCCTGCCTTATCTTATTTGGAAGAAGGCGTGGAGATATGTGAAATACAGGGAGTCTTTCTCGGCCTCCTTGAACCCATATTCACATCATCGAAGTACGGCAAAGAGATTTATATGAAAAACGGCGATTATATAAAACAGGGCGATAAACTCTACAATCCCCAACTGAAGACATTCTTTGAGGGTATAGCCAACGGCAGCCGTGATCTATACAGCGGAAAAACTGCACAGAAATTCATTGAAGAAATGAAAAATCAAAATGGACTGATTACTCAAAGCGATCTCAATGCATACGAGGTTATCGAAAGAAATCCGTTACGCATTAAATACCGGGACAGGGAAATCCTCACGAATCCGCCCCCTTCGTTAGGCGGGATCAAGCTGGCCCTCGGGCTGCGTCTTCTTGAAGATGTCGACCTTGCCTCAATCCACAACAATTCAGAAGAATTCCTTATAAAACTTCTGGAACTCATGAAAGAAATATATTATTTCAAGCCCCTTTCAAACGGCAGTCCCGTGATGTATCCCTTCAGCGATTCAGTTACATCCCGGCTGATTAAATCCTATACGGAAAACATATCAGTAAAAA
>JAUVPO010000252.1 GCA_030598625.1 Deferribacteres bacterium
AAAGAGAAGACGGTCTATTTCCTGAAAGATTTTTCCGGGAACCTGATAGAGATAAAACAAATGTAGGGGCAGGCCTTGTGCCTGCCCCTGCAAAGTTGTTTGATTAGTTGTCGCAGCAGAGGCGTTTCATGCTTTTCTTTCCTGTCGGTGACACGGCCATAACAACGTCTACCTTGTTTCCGCAGAGGGTGCAGAGTTTTGCCAAGTTCTTGGCGCCTGTCCTTGCCGCAACATCAGTTTTTGATTTTCCTGACATGATAATTTCCTCCTTTCAAATTTATATATGTATATATGAGAAATCTCACAAAAATCCCGTTCACATTCGAAATGCGCACAATTCCCTTATAATGTATCCTCTTCTTTGATTGGTAAGGCGAGGACAGCAATGCGGAATAATCGCAAACTAATTACTATAATTAAAAATTCAAAGAAATGTCAATAATATCGGGATTTATTTATCGTCAATAAACCTGAGGCTTCTTGCGGACCGCCAGAACTCCTGCGTGCCTGTGCCCATCAGGTCATAGAATTGGAGCATGATGGTATGTTCCTGCGGCTTTAAAATAATCCCCGCAACAATAACCGAGCTGGCAAGATTTGCCTGAAGAAAACGTGCGTCCAGTCCATCAATAGACATAGTGAACGGAGATGTTTCAAAACCCATGGAAGTGAGCATGCCGTCCAGCTTTCTTAATTCTGCATCTATGATATTGTTGACATCTTTTCTGCCCGGAGGGATTACCTTCTGCATGTCCATGATTTCATATACTGTATTTTCACTATCATTGGGGCTGATGATAAAGAGTGATTTTGTTCCTGCCGGTGTAAAGGATTCGATCTGTTTTTTTAATTCAGGTCTGTATTCGAACTTTTCCCATCCTTCAGGCAGGTCAATGCTGAAACCCAGGGAAGTGTTTGTATATGAAGTTTCGGTCCATACGACGTTCCCATGGAAATTTTCGAGATAAGTATAAGCTCCTGCCATAACAGCAACTACAAAAACAATCAAACCTATAATGATGCCTGCATTGCTTTGACTCGATACCGCAGTGCTCTGTATCCCTTCCGGAGAATACTGAGATTCAATTATTTTTCCGTCTTTCCACGCCTCATATTCTTCCCGGTTTGCAAATTTCGTCATAATTCTATATCCTTTTCTGCTATTGTCCCTGTTGTTACATATGTTGACGGTAAAATATAAAAAAATCTTTAATAAAAAAACACGCTTTCCCGCTTTCCCGCTTTCCCGCTTACGTACTTAATTTACTATGTAAATTACTTTCTGTTAAACTCACATATGCCGATAATTAAAGTCGATAAACTTACCAGGCGGTTCGGGAATATTACAGCCGTTGATAATGTTTCTTTTGATGTGGAAGAAGGCACTATCTTTGGTTTTCTCGGACCGAACGGGGCCGGAAAAACAACGACTATCAATATACTCTGCACATTAATTTCTCCTACGTCAGGCAGGGCGTCGATCTCGGGATATGACTGCTCCAGCCAGCCTTCGGAGGTAAGAAAGTCCATCGGGATAGTCTTTCAGGACACGACTCTTGACAAAGACCTGACAGCATATGAGAACCTGATGTTCCATGCCTATTTATATAAAGTTAAAAGTGCGGACATGAAAGACCGTGTCCGGGATGCGCTTCATTTTGTAGACCTGTTTGAGCGGCGGAACGACCTGGTGAAAAAATTTTCAGGTGGAATGAAGAGGAGACTTGAAGTTGCACGGGGCCTTTTACACAGGCCGGGAGTATTGTTTCTTGATGAACCGACACTGGGCCTTGATCCGCAGACAAGGGCCAGTCTCTGGGAGTATATTGCCGATCTTCCCCGGAAGCATAAGGTGACGATTTTTATGACAACGCATTACATGGAAGAGGCCGAGATCTGCGACAGGATAGCGATTATTGATAACGGGAAAATGATTACAATAGGAACTCCCGATGAACTGAAAAAAACTATTGGCGGCGATGTAATTTATATCAGGACGTCGGACAACAAAAAAGCCAAACTTGAAATAGAACGGCTGTTTAGCCTGGAGGCTGTGGAAAAGGACGATGAACTGTATTTTACTTCCAGTAAAGGTGATGCCTGCATACCTGAAATTATAAAAACGATGGGAGAGACGGTGCTTTCCGTCCGGCTCCAGAGGCCCACTCTTAATGATGTGTTTCTGAAAATGACGGGCAAGGGTATCAGGGAAGACGAGGTATCTTCAAATGATACAGTAAAAGAAGCGGTCCGTGCGTACAGGAGGCGGCGTGATAGAGGTTAGCGTGATTTATGTACTGGTTGCCAGGGAATTCAAGAAGTTCGTGCGTGAAAAGAGCAGGCTTATTTCCACAATCGCGCGGCCTGTGATCTGGCTTGTTCTCGTGGGCGGAGGCATGTCGAGGTTCGTTTCTCCGGGGATGGGGGTGGATTATATGCAGTTTATCTTTCCGGGGATTATCGGGATGACTATACTTTTCAGCTCGATTTTTTCATCCATATCCATTATATGGGACAAGGAGTTCGGTTTAATGAAGGAGATACTAGCCGCCCCGGTATCAAGGTTTTCCATTGTTATCGGTAAGGCATTAAGCGGAACGCTTGTGTCTGTAATTCAGGCTGCGATTATCCTTATGCTCTTTCCTTTTCTCGGCATCAAACTTGGTATAACTGCAATATTGAGCACTCTGTGCATAGCTGTCCTTCTGGCGTTTTGTATTTCATCTCTCGGTATCGTGATAGCATCGTTTTACGAGAGCTTCGAGAGTTTCAGCGTTATCATGAATTTCATTGTTATGCCGATGTTTTTTCTATCAGGCGCTATGTATCCGGTTAATAAGCTTCCCGACATACTGAAGACCGTATCGAGGCTGAACCCTCTGACTTACGGCATAGATGCGTTAAAGCATTCTGTGCTGGAAAGTGGAGAGGTAGTTGATTTCTCCATGGCTACGGATATAGGGGTGCTTGTGGTCGCGGCTGTTGTGTTTATTATATCTGCAGGGTTATTGTTTGAAAGAAAAAAGTAAAAAATCTGCAAAGGCGGGAAGCGCGAC
>JAUVPO010000237.1 GCA_030598625.1 Deferribacteres bacterium
ATCCAATGAGAAAAAATAAATTCGAGGATTATTCTGTCGGAGTGTTAAATCTGCTATTTTATTAATTAGTTATGAACATACTTTTATTGGTTTCATATTGTGAATAAGTGAATTATTAATATCCGGACTTTTTTAAAAAAAATGAAAGGGATGCTTACGACAGTTATTAAAATGAATTCAAAACCATGACATGTCATGGAACCGTGATGTCATAAAACCATGACATGTCATGGTTTTTGATTGTTATATTTCGTCTATTCTTAGATTGTACTTATCGATTTTCCGGTATATAGTCCTCACATTTACACCCAGAAGTCGGGCTGCCTTGGACTTGTTCCCACCGGTTTTTTTCAGGGCATCAAGTACTGTCCGGCGCCCCATTATTTCCGTGTCATTTGTAAGAGATGTGGTTTTTTTCTCTGAAATTTTGATAAAGTTTTCGGGGAGCCTGTCAATAGTTATAGTCTTTTGACGGGTGGTGACAAAGGCATGCTCCAGAGTATGCTCAAGTTCCCTGATATTGCCGGGCCATGTGTAATCCATAAAAATTTTCTTGACATCTTCCGATACCGCTACTATATTTTTATTGAATTTAGTGTTGAACTTTTGCAGAAAGTGATGTATCAAATATGGGATATCTTCTTTTCGATCTCTTAAAGCGGGCAATGATAATTCCACGACCCTTAAACGGTAATAAAGGTCTTCTCTGAACTCGCCAAGCCTGACTTTTTCAGTAAGGTCCCTGTTTGTGGCGGCAATGATACGAACATCCGCCTTTACCGGAGTTGAATCCCCCACGCGTTCAAACTCCTTTTCCTGGATTATCCTCAGAAGCCGGAGCTGCATTCTTGGAGAAATATCGCCGATTTCATCCAGGAAAATAGTCCCGCCGCCTGCTCTTTGAAAGCGGCCGGTCTTGTCTTTATCTGCTCCTGTGAACGCTCCTTTAACGTGTCCGAAAAGTTCGCTTTCAAGAAGGTTTTCAGAAAGGGCGGAACAGTTGACTTTTACTAAGGGCATGCTGCTCCGATTTCCTTTGTAATGAATTGCTTCTGCAACCAGCTCTTTTCCAGTTCCACTTTCTCCGGTTATCAGTACCGTGGTTTCAACATTGGCCAGGTCTTCTATAAGTCCATAAATCTTCTGCATCGGCTTGCTCTGTCCTATAAGATTATGAAATTTCCGGCGTTCTTCCAGGTTGCGCTCAAGATCATTGAGAAGGGTTTCATCGCTTGCCACCATAACAGCTCCGTAAAACACACCATGTTTGTCAAGAAGAGGGGATGTGTTTATTGATACAACCTGTCTAAACCTGTTATTGAATTTACATTCGGCGCGAAACACTTCACCGGGTTGATTCTTACTGATGGTTTCCCTTAGGACATCAAGACATTTGCCGTTGCAGTCCTTTTGTACTGAATTTAAAGGCTTGCCTATAAGGTCCCGGCTGATACCGCAAATTTTTCCGGCTGCTTCATTAACCTCCATCAGGACTAATTCTTTATCCACCGTGATAATGGCGTCCTTGACACTCCTGAAAATTGCCTCAAGGTTTGAGCGGTATTTTTCATTTTCATCCTGCAGGGCCTTATGCTGAAGCGCCAAAGCCGCGGTATGAAGAAGCGTTTCCTGTCTTACCGGTTTGAAAATATAATCAAAGGCGCCCAGGCGGACAGCGTTTGAAGCTGTCTCCACATTAGGATATCCGGTGATCATAACTACCGGGCAGTTCAGATTTCTCTTTCTTGTCTCCTGCAGGAGATTAATGCCTGTTTTCCCGCCCAGAATGATGTCCATAAATATCAAATCGAAATTATTTTCAAGCATCTTTTCCATGGCGTCCTCAAACTCTCTGGCGGTAGTCACTTCATGCCCTTCATCCTCCAGGAAGTTTTTAAAGGTAAACCGGATGCTTTCTTCATCATCGACAACAAGAATATTTGCCATGGGATTACACCTCTTACATTTTTTTCTCTGCCGGAAGATCAATTGTTATTCTGGTAAATTTCCCATTAACGCTGTCTATTGAAAGCCGGCCGCTGTGATCGCTGATAATGCCGTGACTGATGCTTAACCCCAGCCCCGTACCCTGGGAGTCGGATTTGGTGGAAAAAAAGGGATTTATTATTTTACCCTGTATTTCATCCGGGATTCCGGTCCCTTTATCGTAAAATATTGTTCGTATATGGCGATTATTATTAATGATCGCTTTATCCGCCGTGATTTCAAGTACTTTATTATCATGCGCCTCTGGATACTTCTGATTAAGGGCGTATCGCGCGTTACTTATAATATTCAGAAATACCTGTTCGATCTGCTGCGGCTGCGCAACGATTTTCGGCAGGTCCGGTGAAACTTTTACCCTTAGATGGATGCCGTCCTTTTTTATCTGTGTTTCGGTCAGGGCAAGCGATTCGGATATTATCTCATGTATATGGACAGGATGCTTTTTATCTTTGTTGTCACGAGCAAACGAAAGGAGACTTCTGACAATGTCCGCAATTCTGTTGCCTTCCCTGATAATTCGTCCGGCAATGTCATGTTCTTTACTTCCCGCTTCACTTTTATTGAATAATATCTGGGTATAGTTGATAATGCCGTTAACGGGGTTATTGATTTCATGGGCCACTCCGGCAGCCAATTCACCCAGCGATGCAAGCTGGCTTGCACGCAGGGCTTCGGCTTCCGCCAGTTTGCGTTCCGCTATCTCCTGTTGGAGTTCTTCATTAATTCTTCGCAGTTCATAAGTGCGTTCTTCCACCAGTTCCATAAGCAGTTCGCGATGTTTTTTTAATTCCTCCTCTGCCCGGCGTTTGTCCTGGATTATCTGGGCGCTGTGTAAAAAAGCATTCATCTGTTCAGCATCTTTCTCAGTGTAATCATTTGCCTTATCAGCAACGGCTCCAAGCGCGACAATATGATTATACCTGAAAATCGGGACTGCTAATATTCTGTTTATGGGGACATGCCCTTCAGGCAATCCTTTTTTATTCGGAAAGTTCCCGTTTCGATAGTTATTTATGATAATCGTTTTCCTTTCACGCACCGCGTTGCCCCATACGCCTGATTTTTCTATGGTAAACTCGATGGGCTTTTTATAGATTTTACAGTCTTTCATTACTTCTTTTGTCCATGAATAGCTGGTCATAATGCTCTCATCTTTGTTGAAAAAACCGTAGAAACCGTATTTGCTTCCCGTCATGCTTACCAATTCATTTAATACAAGGTCTGAAAGGGTTTTTTCATCCGTGTCGACCATTCGGGCGATTTCCCATTGTGCTTCAAGTCTCTGTTGTAATCGTGACTGTTCTTCCTCTGACTGCACGCGTCCGGATATATCCCGGAGAGCTGCAAACATATATGGTTTGTCGTCGATCCGGTATCCCGTAACAGTAA
>JAUVPO010000095.1 GCA_030598625.1 Deferribacteres bacterium
CGGCTATTAAAAGAACACCGGACCATCCCGTAAATCTGATAGCTGAACTGAAAAAGGCCTCTCCGTCAAAAGGACTTATAAGGGAAGATTTCGACCTGCCTGAAATTATCTCCGTTTATAATAAAAAAAGGGTCGCCGCTATATCCGTTCTCACTGAGGAAAACTTTTTCTCAGGCAGTTTATCTTTGCTTAATGAGGCAAGGGGAAGAACTGAAAAGCCGCTGCTGCGAAAAGACTTTATTTTTGACGACTACCAGATTTACGAATCGAGAGTCAACAGAGCGGACGCGCTCCTGTTAATAGCCGCCGCACTGGAAAAAGCACAGCTGAGTGATCTGTACGGGTTGGCAAGGGAACATTCACTTGACTGTCTCGTAGAAGTCCATAATATGAAAGAGCTTGACACAGCGCTCAATTGCGGCGCGGAAATAATAGGGATAAACAACAGGGATTTAACTACATTAAACATAAGCCTGAATATATCCTTTAATCTTTTAAAGGACATACCGGACAACATAATAGTGGTGAGCGAAAGCGGTATAAATACAAGGGCCGATGTCGAGGCAATGGAGTCAACAAGGGCGGACGCGGTCCTTGTTGGGACCGCGATAATGGAAGCTGAAGACATCGGGGCAAAGATCGATGAGCTAATGCATTAAATAAAATATCCTGAAAGATATATAATGTAGAAATTATATTTAAGGAATTCTGATGAAGACTTTGATAGAAAAAGCAAATGTACTTATTGAATCCCTGCCTTATATAAGGAAGTTTTCAGGGAAGACTTTTGTCATTAAATACGGCGGGGCCGCCATGGTGGATGAAAAATTAAAGGTCGCCTTTGCCCAGGACATAGCGCTCCTGAATTTTATCGGGATCAAGCCGGTAATCATACACGGCGGCGGCCCGAAGATAAATAAGATAATGGAGAAAATGGGCAAGACACCGACCTTTATTCAGGGGCAGAGGGTAACGGATGAAGAGACAATCGATATCGTAGAGATGGTCCTCGGAGGGCTTATTAATAAACAGATTGTCTCCCTGATAAACGCTCACGGCGGACTTGCAATCGGGTTAAGCGGAAAAGACGGCAACCTCATTACGGCCAGAAGAAAGGTTATCAGGAAACTGTCTCCTGAAACAGGGGTCCCTGAAATAATCGACCTCGGGCTTGTCGGAGAGGTGAAGAAGATTAACCCCAAGGTCCTCACCTCAATCGATAAAAGCGGGTTCATCCCGGTAATCGCTCCGATCAGCGCCGGACAAAAAAGCGAGACCCTGAATATCAACGCGGATTATGTTGCGGAAGCCGTTGCATCCGCCCTGAAAGCTGAAAAACTGATACTGCTGACTGACGTTGAGGGCATTAAGACCAAAAAAAATAAACTGGTCCCGAACCTGAATATGAAAAAGATCAGTACCCTGATATCAAACGGGACAATCACCGGAGGCATGCTCCCTAAAGTTCAGGCCTGCCGGAATGCCATCAAATCGGATGTCAGTAAAGCCCACATAATCGACGGCCGTGTTCCCCATGCCCTGCTTCTTGAAATATTTACCGAAGAAGGAATCGGAACGGAAATAGTTAAATAAGTGGTCAGGGGTTACAGATGCATCTTACTAAAAACGCCCTCAAAGTCCTGAAGACACGCTACCTCCTCAAAGACGAAGGGGGTCATATCATTGAGACCCCGGAGGAAATGTTTCGCAGGACGGCCCGCACTGTTTCTTCCGTTGAACGGCTTTATAACGGAAACGCGGGTGAATGGGAGGAGAAATTCTACGATGCGATGAGCGGCCTGCTCTTCCTGCCGAATACCCCCACTCTTATAAACGCCGGTAAAGACCTGGGACAGCTTGCCGCGTGCTTTGTGCTCCCTGTAGATGACTCCATGGAGGGAATTTTCGATTCCCTGAAAAACGCGGCCTTAATTCTTCAGAGCGGGGGCGGCACGGGTTTTTCTTTTTCCAAACTGAGACCCAGGGCCGACATTGTAAAATCAACCGGCGGCATAGCCAGCGGCCCTGTATCATTCATGAAGATATACAATACGGCAACTGAAGTCATAAAACAGGGCGGCGCGAGAAGGGGGGCCAACATGGGGATACTGCGGATCGACCACCCTGATATTATTGAATTCATAAAGATAAAGCGGCACGCGGAAGAACTTGTAAATTTCAATATTTCAATATCCGTAACCGACGCGTTTATGCGCGCGCTGAAAAAAAATTCCAGGTATAACCTGTTAAATCCCCGCAGCAGGAAGATTATGGGACGTCTGAAGGCAAAAGATGTCTTCAATGAGATAGTTGAAAGCGCGTGGGAAACAGGGGACCCCGGTCTTGTATTTATCGACCGGATCAACAGGGACAATCCCACACCCAATATCGGAGAAATCGAAAGCACCAACCCCTGCGGTGAACAACCCCTTCTACCTTTTGAATCATGCATACTCGGCTCAATCAATCTATCGAAGATAGTAAGGCAAAGAACACGGACAAAAAAAACAGAGGAATCTTCATATAAAATCGACTGGGACCTTCTGGCCTACCTTGTCCAGCTTGCCGTAAGGTTCCTGGACAATGCCATTGACGCAAATAAATACCCGCTTCCCGAAATAGAGAAGATGCATAAAAGTAACAGAAAAATCGGACTCGGTGTAATGGGATGGGCCGACATGCTGATAAAACTCGGTATCAGGTACACCTCCGACGGGGCATTTAATCTCGCACGGGAAATCATGCGCTTTATAAGAGAGCAAGCCAGGGCCGCGTCTTCGGAACTCGCGAAACAGCGCGGGGCCTTTCCGAATTTCAAAGGGTCTGTTTATGATACCCCGGGGACCGCCCGGAAAGGCGGATTGAGAAACGCCACTACAACGACTATTGCCCCGACAGGCACCCTTTCATTAATCGCGGACTGTTCAAGCGGCATTGAACCGCTTTTCGCCGTGGCTTATAAAAGGCTCGTGCTTGAAACAGAGCTTTATGAAATACATCCGTATTTTCTCGAAATCGCAAGGCGCGAAAAATTTTACAGCCCCGGGCTCATTGATAAAATTACTAAAACAGGCAGCCTCAGGGGCATTAAGGAAATCCCCGCTTATGTTAAAAGGCTCTTTGTAACCGCGCATGAAGTCCCCCTGGAAGACCATGTGGAAGTACAGGCCGCCTTCCAGGAATTTACTGACAACGCGGTCTCCAAGACAGTTAACCTTAAGCACAGGGCAACGAGGGATGATGTAGCAAAGGCATTCCTGCTCGCGTATGAAAAGGGGTGTAAAGGCATAACTGTCTTCAGATACGGCTCAAAACCGGGAACTATGGTCAAACTTGATGGAGTGGATTGACTTCCGCGCCCTGATTATTCGTATCTCAGCGCCTCGATCGGGTCCATAAAAGACGCCTTCCTGGCAGGATAAATCCCGAACACAACACCTACAAGAAGAGAAAAGAAAAAGGCAAGAAAAATCGAGAATGGTGTGACTACAGTTTCCCATTTGCCGAAATAAGAGATTCCATAGGATATAGCGCCTCCCACTGCTATTCCGGTAATTCCGCCCAGCAGGGTCATCACCAATGCTTCTATCAGGAACTGGCGGAGAATGTCCCGCCTCCTTGCTCCAACGGCCATGCGGATACCGATCTCACGCGTTCTCTCGGTAACGGAGACAAGCATTATGTTCATTACCCCTATACCCCCCACCAGCAGTGAAACAGCCGCAATGCCTCCCAGAAGAATCGTAAAGGTCTGTCCGATTTCCCGGAGGGCGGTGACAAATTCCGTATAATCCCGGATATGGAAATCAGATTCCACTCCATCGGGAATCCGGTGTCTTCTCCGCAGCAACCTCTCTATAGATTCTTTAACTTCATTAATATTTTCAACACTCTCAACCTGGACATAAATAGCGTCAATGGAATCCCGCTTAAAAAGACGTTTTTGCGAAGTCGTGACCGGAATGAAAACCTGGTTGTCAGGGTCCCTCCATGAAGATTGCCCCTTTGACTCCATAATAGCGATTACCATAAAATTCACACCGTTAAGCTTGATATACTTGCCTATTGCGACTCCCTCCCCGAAGAGTTCCTGTTTTACGGTTGTCCCGAGGGCAACCACTTTCCTCATCACTTTGACGTCCGTTTTATTGAAGAAATGACCTGCGGCAACCGGAAAACTATTCACATCCGTAAACTCAGGGGTAGTCCCTGTAACAGAGGTCGTGGCGTTCTTGTTTGCGTATTTAACCTGGGCCATGTTCCTTACTGAAGGGGCAACCAGTCGAATTTGGGGTATCTTTTCTCTTATGGCCTGTGTATCCTTCCGGGTGAGGGTCTCCACCGCGCCGGTCCGCACATGGCCTATGCGGGCAGCGCCCGGACTCACCCTGAGAAGGTTTGTTCCAAACCTCTGGATAGATTGAGTGACCTGCCTTTTTGCTCCCTCGCCGATTGACAGCATCGCGATTATGGCGCCTACCCCGATTATTATCCCGAGCATGGTCAGAAAAGACCTTGTTTTATTGGCCATAATGCCCCTTAAGGCAACCTTTATCACCTGCCAGAATAACATTTCTAATTTTCCGCCGCGCTGTCTCTCTGAATCAATCCGTCACGCGTATAAACGGTCCGCCGGCATTTCATCGCTATCTCCCTCTCATGGGTCACTATTACTACTGTGGTCCCCTTTTCATTCAACCACTCAAAAAGCTTTAATATTTCATTTCCTGTCCCTGAATCCAGATTACCCGTAGGTTCATCAGCAAGAATCAATGAAGGATTCAGGACAATGGCCCTCGCAATTGCGACCCGCTGCCGTTCCCCGCCCGAGAGTTCATTCGGCCGGTGATTTACGCGCCCGGCCAAACCGACGTCCTCCAATGTCTTCAGCGCCGTGTTTTTTGTATCTGTAAACCCGGCATAAAGAAGCGGAAGCTCCACGTTTTCAAGCGCGGTATTCCGGCTTAACAGGTTAAAAGTCTGAAAGACAAAGCCGATCTTCCGGTTACGGATTGAGGCAAGCTCGTCATCTCCCAGGTTGTCTAAATGGACCTGATCGAGTGTATAACTGCCTTCCGTAGGACGGTCAAGACATCCGAGAATGTTCATGAGCGTACTCTTTCCACTTCCCGAAGGACCCATAATGGCCATAAACTCACCTTTCCTTATTTTGAGAGTTATGCCTCTCAGGGCATGAACTTCAATTTTTCCTATTGAATAAGTTTTTTTTAAATCATTAACCTCGATCATACTATTTTTTCCGCCGGAATACCCTGAAACCTCTCTTTAAGTTTCTGGATTTGCCTGTTTTGCCTTCTGTACTTTCCACTCTGGAAATGACAATTACCTCTCCTTCGTTGATACCATCATGGACCTCGGTCAATATGCCGTCGCTTACACCGACACTAACAGGAGTCCACAGGGGCTGCTCATTAAAAAGCCTGTAAATTCCCGTCTCCTCCCCTTTTGTCCTTACTGCCTCGGAAGGGACAAGCAGAACATTCTTTCTGAGCCCGAAAAGCAATTCTACATTCGCCGTCATTACAGGTTTGAGCATGGCCTTGTCCTGATCAGATACTTCGATTATTGCGTCAAAGACGGTAATAGTGCTTTCCACCCTTCCCTTGGGAGCGACCCTCAAAACCAGTCCATTAAAAACTTTCCCCTGATAAGCGTCTACCGTGATAGTCGCTTTCTGCCCCGGCTTTATCTTGCCTATATCAGTTTCATCTACCATGGCCCTGACATAAATCCGGTCCAGGTCAGCCATGGTAAAAAGCAGTGTCCCTTCCGATACGGACGAAGTAGTGGATGCTATCACCTGTCCTTCCACCACATATTTATTCAGGATGGTCCCTGTCAAAGGCGCCTTTATTTCCGTGTCCTGCAGTCTGTCCTTTGCCACCTTCAACATCTCATTGGACCGAATGACCTCTGCTTCGGCGATCCTTACATCACTCCCTGCCTTTTCAAAGGCAATAATCACATCATCCAGGTCCTGTTTGGATATAATATTGTCCTCAAAAAGGCTCTGTTGCCTTTTAAGACGACGCCCTGCGTCTTTCAGATTTATCTTTGCCTTGTCCAGCCTGGCTTCCGTCATAAGAAGGTCGGCGTTTGCCTGATTTACCCGTGACTGTTCGGTCTCGGGATCAAGCATCACTGCTGCTTCTCCTTTTTTTAAATCATCACCTTCTTCAGCCGGAAAACTGATTATCTCCCCCCCTGCCTTGGATTTCACCTCCACCTCTACATAGGGGGCAATGACCCCTGTGGCCGCGACAGTAAGCCTCAGGTCGCCCTGTTTTACTACCGATGTCTGAAGTTCCACTGAATTATCATTGGAATTATCCAGCAAAAGAAAATATAACAGAGATATAACACCCGCCGTTAATATTAAAATCCATTTCCATTTTTTCATTTATGACCCTGCCTCCCGAATTCCGTAGTCATGTTTTCTGAAAAGCTGATTCCTTCCTCTTCCAAAAGCATCCCTTTTACCCGTGAAAGCTCAACCTGAGACTTATTGTAATCTATGACAGCGCTTATTTCACGGGACCTCGCCTCTGCAAGGTCTTCCTGAAACTCAAGCACATTGTGGCTGGTTGAAAGACCCGCCTTCAATTTTAATTCTTCTGCTCTCAATGACTCTCTTGCAAGCTTTGTAGATATTTTTGTGACCTCTATCCGCTGTTTATTCATGTCGAGTTCCCTTATAGCGTTATCTATCTCAACCAGAATTTCCTGTTCCAGTTTCTTGAGATTTAACAGTGACTTCTTCGCCTCAAGCCGCGCCACCCTCAGGTCGCCTCCGGCTGCGCGGTTGCCTATCGGAAATTTCATAACCACACCCAGCGTCCATTGAGGATTATCATCCATCTCTCTCAAAGAGTCACCGAAACTGTCAGCCAGCCCGTTGAAACCATAGCTTGCCTCAAGATCAATGTTCGGGAATTCCTGGTTCCTGGCATACTGAACCGTAATATCTTTTTTTTCAACCTCAATCTTCATGTCCCTGTAATCAAGTCTGTTAGCGAGTCCATGCCTGATACTTTCTTCCGGATCGAGAATAACAGGTGCGGCAACAGGTGTGTCTGTC
>JAUVPO010000146.1 GCA_030598625.1 Deferribacteres bacterium
CCCGGATAGATACGGGCAGCTTCAGTGAAAAAGATATTATCGCAAAGGTAATATTCGACAGCAAACCGTCAAGGGCTAATTCACAGAAGAGGGCCTTCCAGTCAGAGATAAATTCCTTTATGTCCACTATAAAAGGGAGTTCCTATACCGACATAACCGGGGGCATCCTTCAGGCAACGGAGTTCATCAACGAGACCGGCGCCGGGAAAAAATATATACTGATATTTTCCGATCTCAAGGAAGAAATACAGAAAGGCTATGTGCGGGATATCCCCATTCAGGTTAACGGCTTTACTGTAATCGCTCTCAACGTAACCAAACTCCGAAGCGACAACATTGATCCCCGTGAATACATGGACCGCCTTGAGGACTGGAGAGAAAAGGTTGAGTCAGGCGGCGGCAAATGGAAAGTAATCAATGATCTTGAACGGCTGGAAAGGATATTTGATTAGAAATATTGGTGTCAGGTTACACATTTTTTGTAAAATGTGTAACCTGACCTGCTCTCCCAAAGTTTTTTAATATATAATTTTCCCCTTACCGCGTCCTTTTCCGGGATGCTTCTTCTTTTTCTTTTTGAGTTTTGACTTTTTGAGTTTCGGAGGCACCTTTTCATGCAAAGCCGTTCCCCAGGGGCCTTTAAAATGCGCCGCTGATTCCCAATGATCATCCATGAACCGCAAATACAAACCGTTGTGGAAATAAACACCCGCCATTTCCACGACTACATATACCCCAAGCCCGGAATCAAACATGATATTCACACCATGGGGATGCTTGTGACGGTAACCGTGCGCGGGAGCATGCGGCGGTGGACCGTGTCCCACCGGTTTATATATCACATGTGGTGCGGGAACCACGATATGCCCTCCGGTCCTTCTCGGATGGCAGCCAAGCATAAAAACACACAGGAATAAAAAGATGATCGCTGAAGCTAAAATTCTCAAAGGGCACCTCCAGTTGAAACCATATATATACTCTAAAATACGATCAATCAAGTTGCTAAGAACTCCTCGAATATTTTAGACTAAGGTTGTCAATTTTGCAATACAACTAAAGTATTAATGAAAAAAAACAGGGACTTTAAACACTGCAAACATTCCGGCTTCACCCTTATAGAATTAATGGTGGTCATTGTCATCATCGGAATCCTTGCGGCTTTAGTAACTCCACGGCTTATAACCAGGGCTGATGAAGCGAGGGTTACGGAAGCGGAAGTGCAGATAAAAAACTTTGAAACAGCGCTTAAGCTGTTTCAAATGGACAACGGCTTCTATCCATCGACAGAACAGGGACTTGAAGCATTAATTTCACCGCCTGCCATCGGACAAATTCCTGAAAACTACAGACCTGGAGGATATCTCGAGAAAAAAAGGACAGCGCCTGATCCATGGGGCAATAAATACATTTATATCTCTCCTGGAGCGCAGGGAGATTACGATATAATCTCATACGGAGCCGACGGGCAACCCGGCGGGGAAAAATACAATGCGGATATTATTAACTGGGACATATAAAAAAGGGTTCACGCTCGTCGAATTAATTATCGTCATTTTTATCATCTCCCTTTCAACCGCGTTAATAATGCCGTCATTCTGGAAGACAGATGAAAGCGCTGTAAAATCAGAGGCAAAGCGCTTAAGCAGCACCCTTAGATACTTATATGACGAGGCCGTCGGAAAAAAGCGGACATACGTCATTAAGATCGATCTTAACAGCGATTCCTGGAAATTTGAAAGCGAAAAAGAATCCCGCCGCTTTCAAATGAGAGACAACGTGATGTTTAAGGATGTGGTAATCCCGTCTCTCGGCGAAGTCTCAACCGGAGAAATAATATTAAAATTCGGACCCCTCGGCCCTGAAGAGCCAATCACCCTTCATCTGGTGAAAGATAAAACAGAGTATACTGTAATGTTTAATCACATAAACGGCAGATCTAAAATCATCAATGAATATATATTATAGGGGCAAGAGGCAAGAGGCGAGAAGCGAGAAGCTGAATAATTTGTTTTTCATCCTTAATCGTTCCGCCTCCGGGTTCACGCTCCTTGAAATCATGATAGCCCTTGCAATAATCGGGTCAACCGTAATAGTCGTCCTCCATACAGTAAATTACCATGCCGATGTCCTTTACGAAAACACCCTCACCACCCGGATGTATCAGATGGCAAAGGAAAAAATGCATGACCTGGAAATGGCCCCCAAAAAATCAAAGGGCAAACTCGATGCAACTGGTTTCACTTATGAAAACATAATCTCGCCGTCAGATTACCCGGGTATAGTCGAATTAAAAACTATTGTCCGTGGACACGGCAAAGAGGTCATACTCCGTGAACTGATAATTGAAAGGGCGGACGGGGGAATGCAAAAGTATGAATAGTAAAACAAAGGATATTGGGTTCACTCTTATTGAAGTCCTCATCAGTCTCACCCTTTTAACTATAGTGCTCGGGGCCGTTTACAGTTCATTTTTTTCGGTCCAGCGGGCGATTGAAAGGTTTGATGACGTATCCCTTAAGTATCACGAGGCAAGAACGACCCTTGATATCATGAGACGCGAAATCGAAGGCGCCATTTTAGATAAAGACAGCGAAAAAGGCAAGGCGGAATTTACCATAAAAGACAGAGATATATTCGGCAAAAGCACTTCCGTATTAAATCTTACGGCATTCTCTTTCAGAGGAAACAATCCTAACACCATTTCATACTTTGTGAAAGAAAACGAAGGGCAAATCCACCTTCTAAAAACAGAGAGCCCCTCGCACATGTTATTAAAGGAATACTCCGTAGAAGCCGTTGAAGGAATAGAGGGCTTTACTGTCGAGACCCTTTTTAACAATAAATGGGTAAGAACCTGGGATACGGCAGATACAGACAAATTACCCGACATTGTAAGAGTAAGCATAGAATTTGACGATAACGGCAAGACAGTCAAACTGACGGAATATGCCAGACCAAAAATAGGGAAACAACTATAATGATAATGGCCGGAATACGGGACAGATTTTCAGTTTGCAATCTTAACTTAAATCAGAAAGGTTCTGCGCTCATAATAACACTTTTGATAGTGACAATTCTCGTGGCCCTTACAGTCGAATTCGCATATGACGTATATATAGACACATCAGCATTATCCAACTGGAGCAATGCTCAAAAGGCCTCGCTTATTGCCAAGTCCGGACAGACCCTCAGCGCCCGCTACCTGACGGAAATCAAGAATTATTCATATACGAACATAAGAGCAATAGAACTGCCTGTTGAAAAAGATTTCGGCCCCGGAGCTGAGCTTATGATAAGAATTGAAGAAGAAAACTCAAAATTCAATATTAACAGTATAATATATCCTAACGGAATAACAAATGAGGAGGCACTTTCGTCTCTGAAAAAGCTGTTTAAGCATCTTAACATTAATCCGGATCTTCCTTTGATAATCGCAGACTGGATAGATCCCGACAATGAGCCAAGATTGGCCGACTCGGAAGATACCGTAAAAAACAACTTCCTTTGGTGCGTAGACGAACTAAAATCAATAGGCAGTGTGGACAAAGAAATATTCAACGCGATCAGCCCGTTCATAACAGTACACGGAAATGGTCAGGTAAATATAAACACCGCGGAATTGCCGGTTCTTGTCAGTCTAAGCCCTGATATGACGGAAGATCTCGCCAAACGCATTATTGATTACAGGGAAAGCACGCCTTTTGAAAATAAGTCCCATATAGTCAGAGTGTCTGGACTTGAAGCTATCGGGATAAAGATCCTCAGCAGGATAACCGTAAAAGGTTCAAGTTTCAAGGTCGTTTCCCTGGCAAAGACAAATGAAATCAAAAGAATTATTGAGAGCGTTATGGATACATCCATGAAAATCAAATTCTGGAGAGAAGGATAAGATGAATTCGGGATTTATTGACTGGACCGGGGAAAATTTATATCTGTATACTTTTAAAAAAGAGGGCAGCCGGTATACACTGACTGACAGCCATTCCTTTAAGATAGAGGGCGAATTAAAACCGGAGTCTTTACACTCACTCGTAACAACCGGCATTGAAAATATATATTTAAGCGTCCCTTTGAATCTTTTAACTTTAAGAGAGCAGAGTTTCCCTTTTTCCGGTAAAGAAAAAATCAGGGACACGCTTTCCTACGAACTCGAAGGCATTTTGCTCGGCAGCCCCGCTGATTACTCAATTGATTATATTATTACCGAGTCCAATGATACGGGCAGCAAGGTAATGGCTGTCTGCCTGGAAAGAAACAGGCTTAAGGAAATAATAGATATGCTGTCATCAGAAGGGCTGGAGCCAAAAATTATTACGTCCCTTGACCTTCGGCTTGCTGAAGGGAAAAGTGAAAATCTTTTCAAAGAGACAATTTCCGACAGGGAAATCAGGACGGAAGCTGCCCTGGAAGAAATTTTGCATCCGTCAATAAATCTCAGACAGGATGGACTGGCTTACAAAGGAGATCTCATAAAATTCAGCAAGGGCCTCAGATTAACGGCAGCGCTCACAATAATATTGCTGATAACGCTTGGCGCAACTTTGACCATGAGGATAGCAACCCTGAACAAAGAACATAAATTCCTTACAAATAAAATACAGGGCATATATCACAAGGTTTTCCCTGAAGACAGGAAAATAATCGATTTTGAAAGACAGTTCAAGGGAAATGTGAATATGCTGATGAAGAAAAAAGCCGCCCTTGGAGGCATTCCCGTGCTCGACATTCTGCGCGACATAGCCCTTCATAAAGATAACGGCATTACACTCCATGAATTCAATGCAGACGGGAAGAACCTGATTATTAAAGGCATCGCCAAATCTTTTAAGGATGTTGAGTCTTTAAAAAACAGCCTCTCATCCGTATTTCAGGAAGTTAAAGTCGTTGATTCCGGAGCCACTGCCGACAAGAAAATCAATTTCACGGTAGTTATGCGGGAAAAGAGCGTATGAAGATATCGATAACAAACAGATTATATTTCGATAAGATATTGATAGCGCTTACGGTCGCGGCGCTGGCGGCTGCCATATTCACTGTTATGTCATTTATTTATGCCGGAAACGTTGAGAGAAAAAACAGTCAGTTAAATGCACAGTTGGCCGGCATTCAGTCACTTGCCGGTAAAATTGTCCGGATAAAAACAGTTGTCGGATCAAAAGAGAAAAAAATAGGGCTGAGAAAATCAATCGGGATAGTCTCAACCCTGGAACAGATACTTAAGGGCCTCGGACTTGAAGCACAAGTCATAAAGCCCCTGGATAAAACAAAGATTGACGAATTTATCGAAGAAAACGCGGAACTCGAAATTCAGAACACCGATCTTAACAGCATAGTCAATCTTCTTTATAAGATCGACAAATCTCCATTCCCTATGAAGATTAAGAACGCTGCCATAAAGACCACATTTCAGGACACTGATA
>JAUVPO010000257.1 GCA_030598625.1 Deferribacteres bacterium
ACTAACGGGCACTATAATTGGATTAGGAGCGGTACTCCTTTCTTATTATGGCAATCCTCCGAATACTGGTCTCTGCATTTCATGTTTCATGAGGAACATTGCCGGTGCCGTTGGTCTTCATGACAATATCAGATTGCAGTATATAAGGCCCGAGATCATCACCATTGTCCCGGGATCGTTCTTTGTTTCCATCGCAACCAAGGACTTCAAGGTTACTTCAGGAAGCTCACCTATGCTCAGGTTTTTTGTGGGCGTCTTATTGATCATCGGTTGTTCAATATTTATCGGATGCCCTGTTAAAATGGTGTTAAGAATAGCTGCCGGAGATTTTTCCGCGTTGACGGGAGTAGTGGGGCTGGTTGCAGGGGTATGGGCAGGACTGCTCTTTCTCGAAAGGGGTTTCAGACTCGGTACTCAAATCGAATCGCCCCGTGCAAACGGGCTGATTATTCCAATAGTTATGATGATACTGCTTGCATTGGTGCTGATAAAACCTTTTTTTGTTAATTTCAGCGTCAAAGGTTCTGCTGCGCTGAATGCCCCTATCTGGATGTCTCTGCTGGTCGGGGCGCTTATTGGAGGATTTGCCGCGTCTTCGGGTTTTTGCATTACAGGCGGAATGGCGAGGCTGTTTCTTTGGGGGCCTAAAGAAGTATACGGATGCCCCAAATCAACCGGTCTTTTGCTCGCTATAGGATCTTTTTTTGTGACAGCTCTTATTGCGAATCTATTGACCGGACAATTTGCCGCCGGACTTCATGGGCAACCGAGTTCAAACGAGAGTTATCTCTGGAACGGACTCGGAATGGGCCTGGTCGGGTTCGGTTCTGTTATCATCAAGGGATGTCCGTTAAGGCAGCTTGTGCTTTCAGGCCAGGGTGATACGGACGCTGGAGCTGCTGTGATGGGAATGTTTGCAGGCGCTGTCCTGGTGCAGAAATGGGGCATTGCCGGAACCGCCGCTGGAACTCCCTTCTGGGGAAAGATTGCTGTAATAACAGGATTTATCTTTTTATTGTTAATAGGGCTCCTGTATAGGGAAAGGGACAAGGGTCTTGCTAAAGAGTATCAGCTGGGGTTGGACTGATAATTAATTACGAATGACGAATTATCCCCATTGATTTGCCCTATCGGGACAAATCAAAGACATGGGGACAGGCGAATTATGAAATACATAATAACAAAACTGAATAATAAGACTGCCAAACTTGTTAAAGGGGGATATCGTATTGTCTTTTTGATAATTATGCTGTTTGTGATAGCACTGTATGGCTGTGCTGATGACGTTAAGGTGATCGGCGGGGTGGCCCTTGATAAGGACACGGTCTGGAGCGGCTCATACCTTGTTGAAGGCGATGTCTATGTTCCACCCGGAATAACGCTTACCATAATGCCCGGAACAATGATCAAGTTTAAGAGGATAGATGAAACGAATGATAAAAACATGTTCGGGCATGATTCTCCATATTATCCCCAGGCGGAGATAATCGTGAGGGGAAAATTAATAGCGCAGGGGACAAGGAAAAAGCCGATTGTATTTACATCAGCTGAGAGGGACGCCGGGCCGGCTGACTGGGGGGCCATTAATCTCCTTGGCAGCAAGGGAAATGTCATTGAGTATGTTAAGGTGCTGTGTGCATATAACGGTGTTCACGCCCACGGATCCACGGCAGTGATATCACATTCGGAATTTATGAAAAATGGTGTGGCGATTTCATTTAAAAAGGAGTTTGAATACCCTGAAGTCCCCTGGTTCGGTGAGGAGGCTGAACTGTACATTACGCACAACCTTATTCATAAAAACAAGGGCGGCATTGGTTTCAGGAAGGCTGGCGCAACTATTTCATACAACGAAATCAGGGAGAACAAGTTCTTCGGTATCTGGCCGAAAGAAGATTCTGTTGGGATAATCAGCTACAACGATATTCAGGAAAATAAAAAGAATATATTCCTCTACCAGGTAAAAGGGATGACGATTCAGTTTAATAATATTTACGATCCCAAGGATTACAACATAGCTGTTGCCGAAGAACAGGACACGGACATTAACGTCGCTAATAACTGGTGGGGGACTGTCAACATAGAAAAGATCGAAGAGACCGTTTTCGATAAAATGGACGATGAAGAAGTGGGCCGGATCATTTATGAACCGTTCCTTAAATCAAAAGTCAAAGGGGCCGGCCTTTAGGATGATCAGTCAGGAAGAAAAGAAAGTGACATGGCTGGCGAGTACGGCCCATTTCCTTACACACGGTTATATGACCTTGCTCCCTGCCGTGCTTGTTGTTCTTACAGGCATTGAGGGGCTGAGTTTTTTTGAGATCGGGGTAATCGGGACGGTCGGCTATATGCTTTACGGGGCAGGTTCAATACCGGCAGGTATCCTTACAGATAAATTTGGAGCAAAGAGGATGCTCTCCCTTGGAATTTTATGTATGGCCGTGACTTCCATTCTTGTCGGGGTTTCTCCTGTAGGATGGTTTTTTGCAATTGCTTATGCGCTGTTTGGATTGGCTGCCAGCATATACCATCCCGCGGGCCTTTCCCTTATCGCGCATCATGTTGAGAAAAAAGGAAAGGCGCTCGGTCTTCACGGCATTATGGGAAATCTCGGCATAACAATAGCCCCTCTCTTCGCGGCCCTTATGGTGATGGTGTTCGATACCTGGCGCGCTGCCTATATTGTTTTCGGTCTGATCGGGTTTGGGTTTGCTTACGTAATTTTAAAGACAAAAGTAGAAAACGAACCGGATCTGTCACTTTCATCCATAAAGGAGATGTTCAGTTTTAAGAAGGACAAGACCGCGGAAACCGGCCCGGAAGACAACATTATAACAATACCGGCTGCGCTGATCTTATTATATGCAGGGTGTATGCTGTTCGGTTTCATATACCGGGGTTCGATAACTTATTTCCCAACACTTTTTCAGCAGGAAATAGTTTATATATCTTCACAGCTCCCGCCGAAGCCGACAGTCCTTGCGGG
>JAUVPO010000206.1 GCA_030598625.1 Deferribacteres bacterium
AAACCCCAAAATACAAATCACAAATTACAAATAAGCTCCAAAATACAATGGCCAAAATACGAAATATTTGAAATTTGACATTATTATAGTCACTTCTTACTCCTCTGCCGTACATAAAATTCCACAGGAACCCCCTTAAATTCGAACCTCTCCCTCAACCTGCCTTCCAGATATCTTATATACTGGTCCTTTATGCCTTCCTTCCTGTTGGTAAAAATAAGAAAACCCGGAGGTCCGGTCTTTACCTGGGTTATATAATATATTTTCACTCTCCTGTTTTTGTATAGAGGCGGTTCCTTTTTTGCAACGGCATTCTTCAGAAACACATTCAGTTCATGCGTGCTGATTCTTTTAGAACTTTCGGAAATTATCTCATCAACAAGGGTAAACAGCTTGGTGACCCTTTTTCTGCTCAATGCCGATATGCTCAATACAGGCACGTGTTTCATGAACCAGAGTTTTTGATATGCCTGTTTTGTCACGTCTACCAGAAATATTTTGTCCTTGTCTATGAGGTCCCATTTGTTCAGGAGAATAACTGCCCCCTTCCTGGCTTCGTTAACAAAACCCGCTATCTTCTGGTCCAGCTCAACCACCCCTTCCTGTGCGTCCAGCACTATAAGGGCAACATCGCAGTCCTCAATATTCCTGAGGGTCCTGAGAAATGAGTATCTCTCCACAGTCTTCGCCATCTTTCCCTTCCTGCGGATCCCGGCAGTATCAACAAGGACATATTTTTTCTTGTAATAACTGCATATCGAATCAACGGCATCTCTTGTCGTCCCCGGGACGTTGCTGACGATCATCCTGTCTTTGCTTAAAAGTGAATTAACCAGCGTTGATTTACCAACATTCGGCCTTCCCACGATCGCAATCTTCGGGTATTCCGATTCTTCATCAGTAACCGGCGGAACCAGTGAAACAACCCCGTCCATCAGTTCCTCATATCCATACCCGTTTTTTGCGGAAAGGGGCAATAAATCAACGCCCAGAGAATAAAAATCATTCAGAAGATTCTTCTCTTTTTTAGGCCCGTCGATTTTATTTACAGCATAAAATATTTTTTTACCGTATTTTCTCAGGTTATCTATAAGTTCAATGTCCAGCGGAAGGATCCCGCCCTCAGCATCCATCATCATAATGATGATATCCGCCTCTTCAACCGCGGCAAGGACCTGATTTTTTACTTCTTTATAAATTTCCTCATCGGGCTCATGCAAAAATCCGCCTGTATCAACAACCAGGAAATGTCTGTCTTCCCATTCGGCATCTCCATAAATCCTGTCCCGTGTGATACCGGGGAAGTCCTCAATAACAGCGCTACGTTTCCGGATCATCCGGTTGAACAGGGTGGATTTTCCCACATTTGCTCTTCCAACAATAGCTATTATCGATTTTCCCATTGTTATTCAGTTCCAGATTATTTATTAATTTCAAGCCTTTAATTAGTGTCTGTGTATAAAGTCAAACTTTGGGCCGTCATTCCCGCAGTCTGTTGAGCGGGAATCCAGTCTTTTTAATAGGTACTGGATGCCCGATTAAAAACTTCGGGCATGACAAAAACAAAAAACGGCAGTTTATACACAGACATTAATTATAGCACACGGTAGTATAGGGATATTTAACAGACAGTTATGGAACAAGTTGCGGAAGCATTAGTTAAAATATCAGACAGCTCAAGAACAGATTGTGAACTCATCATATTTATAATGAATACTCCCCGCTGCAGAACTGCAAGGTATCAAGTCTGTCATTCCGGCTTGTCCGGAATCGTTCCTGCAATGTCCTCGCATAAGAAAGATTCCCGACAAGCGGGAATGACTGAATCAACAATAATCATTAGAACCCTGAAGCAGAGCTTCGAGGAATTCCTTTGATTAAATTTTCCCTTCAAAAAAACCGACAAAAAAAGATGGACGTTAACAGGCACACATGGTATATTAAAACTATGAATAAAATTATATTAAGCAGCATATTCATACTGTTCATAAGCACGTCAGGAGCAGTTTCCCATGCTGATATTTATAAATATACGGATGGAAACGGTATCAGTTATTTCACCAATGTTCCTCCAGGTAAGGACCATAATAAAATCATACCTGGAGGCCGTAAAGATATTTTACGTTCTGAAGGCAAGTCCCGATCAAAAGCAAACAGATATTACGATCAAATAATAGAAAGTAAATCAATAAAATATAATATAAAACCTTCTGTTATTAATGCAGTAATAACCGTAGAATCCGACTGGGACCCCGAAGCCATATCAAAAAAAGGCGCCATAGGTCTAATGCAATTGATGCCGTCCACTGCAAAAGATATGCAGATAGAAAACCCTTTCGACCCTGAGGAAAATATCGAAGGCGGCACAAGATATCTCAGATATCTTCTCAACAGATTTAATGAAGATATAAATCTTGCGCTTGCAGCTTACAACGCGGGACCGGGCTTAGTAGAAAGATTCGGGGGCATCCCTTCGATATCCGAAACAAAAAACTTCGTAAAAAAGGTGATCTCCATATCAAAAGACAATGACCATGCAAAAACGCCAAGAATATATAAAGTTACTTATGAAGACGGTTCTACCATATTTACAAACACACCCTTCCCTTACATGAAATACAAGCTGTCAAGCTTTTGAAGGGGCATCCTGAGACAAGATTTCCATGACAGATTCAGAAATACTACGCGAAAAAATCTTAAATCTGAAAGAAAAGAAAAACGCATTAATTCTTGCCCACAATTACCAGCGTGAAGAAGTCCAGGATATTGCCGACTTTGCAGGTGACTCCCTGGAACTTTCCCGCACCGCGGCCTCTACTGAATGCGATATAATCGTGTTTTGCGGAGTAAACTTTATGGCTGAAAGCGCTTCGATCCTTTCACCTGATAAGACCGTTATCCTGCCTGAAATAACCGCCTGCTGCCCGATGGCCGATATGATAACGGTCAGCGGTGCAAGAAACCTGAATACACATTTTCCCGGATACCAATATACTGATGGGTACGCTTATCCGTCTGATTTTACATTAAGAGATATCAGAAAACTCCATCCCGGCGTTCCGGTAGTCACTTACGTAAATACAACAGCGGATGTCAAGGCTGAAAGCGACATCTGCTGCACCTCGGCCAATGGAGTAAAAATAGTGGAATCCCTTGACACGGACAAAGTGATATGCGTACCTGATAAAAACCTTTCAGCCTGGATAGCAAAAAACACGGATAAAGAGGTGATAGCATGGGACGGCTTCTGTCACGTGCATGACAGGGTATCGGCAGGCGATGTAATCAGCGCAAGAAAGGAACACCCGGACGCGTTAGTGCTTGCACATCCCGAATGCAGAATGGAAGTCCTTGAAAAAGCGGACCACATAACAAGCACGTCGGGGATGCTCAGGTTTGCGCAATCATCCGTTGCAAATGAATTTATAATAGGCACGGAAACAGGACTTCTCTACAAACTCAGAAAAGACAACCCCGGCAAGACCTTTTACCCCTTGCGAAAAGATATGGTCTGCCCAAATATGAAAAAGACTTCTCTTAACAGCGTGTTAAATGCCCTCGAAAGTGAAACTAATATAATAAAGGTCCCTGAAGAAATCAGGGCTCCGGCCCGCAAAGCGCTTGACAGAATGCTGGAAGTGAAATAACCGGACCTGATTCAGTATCCAGGTCTAATGAACTCCCCCGAAGAAGAAATCCAAAGTATCGAGTCTGTCATTCCCGACAAGCGGGAATGACAAAACTGGAATAAATCATTGACATCCTGAAACAAAGCTTCGAGGAATTCTTTTGATTAATGGTTTGTTTTTCGAGATTCCGCAACGGGTCCACAATGACAGTGGCCGCCATTTTCAGCCTTCTGGAGGTCCTCCATTTTTTATATTGTTGTAAATTGAACACGTATTAAAGTTA
>JAUVPO010000087.1 GCA_030598625.1 Deferribacteres bacterium
CCATTTTATCTTACTTTATTTCCTTAACTATGGCACTCTTACTACTCTATGGCGCTGTGTCTTTCCTTAACTTATATGTTTCATGGTTGCAAAGCCTTACGCAGTGAAATTATGGCATTATAGAAATAAGTTGAAAAATCAACGGATTTAATATGATAATTATTAACCGGAGAGTTGAATAAACAAGGCTGCTGGCCGGTCGGTTATAATTTTATGCAAGTGACGGGATAAGAAGGGAAGATAAGTGAAGTGCATCAGTTGCCATACGGAAAATAAGGGCTCATCAAGCCATTGCGAAAACTGCGGTTTGCCTCTTTTACCAGGGGGAAGCAGCGGCCGTTTCCGGAAAAGGACGGTCTTCATAGTTATAGCTGTTCTGCTGGTATGTGCCGTTGGATTTGCTTATCTCTTCATGGATATTATTCCCCCTGCTTCTAAGATGATGGAAAAAATATTTGCCGTTGATAAGTCGAAATATGATGAAGGTAAGCAGGGAAAATCAGGGGAGCTTGCAGCCGGGCATGGAGTTGCAAAGGAGGAACGGTCAGCAGTTCAGGATGAAGAGAAGGAAATTGACGATGAAACCGCTGAAATGTCTTATAAAGATCTTTTAAGCGTAAAAGAAGACTTTGCCGGTTGGGTCATAATTACCGATCCCTGGGACAGGCAAGTCAGGAAGTTCAGGGCAGGACTGGCCGGGGATGGTTGGTTGGCCCTTCCAACACGCGCCTGTCTTGGTGGAAACAGATGGAATTTTAATTTGGATTCAGGCTGGAAAGCCGGGATTTCCGGCGGGTTGTGGATAAATGGGGATAAGGTCGGTATGTGGCATCTTGCCGAAAATGCCGGGGCCTTTGAAGGTCTGGAGCTTGCCGCCTGGAATAGCAGTGAAGCTGTTTTGTGGTTAAGCCTTGAGTCGGATAATGAACATCGATCAATCAAGTTAACCCCCGACGGAACCGAGGGATTTTTTGTTTCCTCCTCCTTGCCTGACTATATCAATGAAATCGGTATATTTATACAGGGTGGCAAGGTTGTCGGCTGGTCTTTTGGCCGATGGCTGGCAAAAGGATACATGTGGCCGGGTAAGGCAGAGGCTGAAATGGAATATAAAACCTGGACAAGGTACTTTTACGACATCACCTTTGCCAATGGTCGGGAAGAGAAATTTGCCGGGGCGCTGGCCATGCAAAAAGGCGATGCCGGTCTGGAGCAGCTTGCGGCTTTCATTGAAGGATATAGATTGCAGCCGAAACTGTCAGAGGAGGACACCCCTTATTATTTAATGCCGGAAGAAATCATTAAACATATGCGCGTTCTTGTTACCGATGCAATCCACAGTGGTGAAGGAAGCAGGGTTGCTGACATGTTTAGCGGTCAGGCGCTTAAGAGTATCGGCAGCATCATTTTATTGATGGATCTTGTGCCGGCAATCGCGGATGCCCATGGTTATGAAGCAGCCATTGGTGAAATCGAAGATTCCGGAAGTTACATAGTCCGGGAAACAGGGCTTGACTTACCGGAGCTTGATAAGCTTCATGTGCGACTCTATCAGGATTGGCTGCGGTCTCTTGTTTCCGCCGGGGAAGTTGAGGAAGGTCGGCAAACTTATGATTCAGCAAAGGCTTATTATCCCGGTGACCCTTATATCCATCTACTTGGAGTTGAACTTGCGCTCTTAACCGGTGACTGGAAGGAGGCCGAACGTTTGTTGTCTGAAAGAAATTATCCGCCTGCCTTTCAGGACCGTTACGAGCTTCTTGCCATCCGCATCTCCGAGATGAGAGGGCAGGAAGGGAAAATCGTTGTACGTTTTCCGCGTGGATCCAACATTATAACCGTAACCGCGTCTATCAATGAGACGCTCTATCAGGATTTTCTGGTTGATACCGGGGCCTCAATGGTAACCATCCCTTCATCTACGGCCGATGCTTTGGGACTCGAGATTGTTAAGGGAAAACGCAAGTTGTGGACTGCCAGTGGACTCGAGATTGTCAGTGAAGTGATCATTGATGCGATAGAAATTAACGGCTGGGTAGAGTATGACATCAGTGCTGTAATCCTTGATATGCCCGGCCGTCCGGGGCAGGGATTACTCGGCCTCAATTATCTCGGCAGATTCCAGATGGACCTGAAACCTGAAGAGGGAATCCTGCTGCTTACGCCCCGGTAGCGTGTCCGGTTGAATAAACCTGCGGATTGCAGACTCTTCCGTGATGGGCCTAAAAAAGAAGGGCTTGAATTAACAAGCCCTTAATAGACTGGTACAAACTGTGTTTTCTATACTTTAATTATTTCTTTTTTTTCTTCTTTGCTTTTGTTGCTTTTGCCATGTTCTCTCCTTTCTGCTTTTAAACTTGATATATTATCGGTAGTTACCTGTAAAAACTTTAGGCGTTTTATGCTTTTTTATATCGGGTTACATCTTTACGGAACGGATGTTCAGGGGCAGGAAAAGACATGTGATCAAACGGTGTGAATTTTGATGGTTATGAGTTTTATATTGGCTGTAAAAGAAGGTCATTTGTCTGTTAAGTTTGATTAAAAAATGCTACAATTTTACGTCTTAAGAATGAAAACGGAAGTGTCGAATACAAAGAGAGCGGGAAGCTTGACAATAAAAGAACCCGGTGATGGGTAAATTCATTTGAAGGATTCGATAATGCGATTCTCTGAGAAAGGCTTTGGAACATTAAAGAGGGACCTCAGCCGTCGTAATTTTATCAAGTTGGGAATTCTTGCTGCTGCGGCAAGTCTTGCTCCGGGCGCTGTTTTTGCTTCGCGCCGCGTATATCTTCCTCACGAGAAATCTTTGGCCTTTTACAACATTCACACAGGAGAAGGTCTCCGCGCGACTTACTGGTCTCAAGGGAAATATCTGTCAGAAGCAATGGATGACATTAATTACATAATGCGTGATTACCGCACTAATGAGATAAGGCCGATAGATGCCGGATTGCTGGATTTTCTCCATGCCATCGGGTCGAAGTTGGATATCCGTCATAACTTTTACATTATCTCCGGATATCGCTGTCCGGCAACAAACGAATTTCTTCGCAGAAATGGCAAGGGTGTCGATAAAAACAGTCTGCATATGTATGGAAAGGCTGTGGATATACGCGTTCCAAGGTGCGACATCTCCACAGTCCGGTCGGCGGCGCTGAATCTGCGTTATGGCGGAGTAGGTTACTATCCGGATTCCAACTTTGTGCATGTAGATGTCGGAAATGTGCGTAGCTGGCGGTTCCCCTTTTAAAAATGTCAGTAGATAGTGAAAGTTAAATTGCTCGCGCTGGTGAGTCTTGGGGCGGTATTTAGCAGGGCACTGTAGAGATGCTCGTCTCTGCCGTAAATATCATCCCGGAACTGCTGGTTGCCTTTTTCATCGACCCATGCCGTCAGGTATATAATGTGGATGTCTATGGGTTTAGGAAGATGAATGCCCTGCTTCTTTCGAGTCTTAACGGAATCAAGTAATTTTTTACGGGTCCAGCCCTTATGATTTTGCAACAGGTATTCAGCGAGATCAAAGGGCCTGCTTACACGAATGCAGCCGTGACTGAAGGAACGTGTATTTTTTGAAAACAGATTTTTTCCGGGAGTGTCATGAAGATAAACATTAAAGTTGTTCGGGAACATAAATTTTATATTGCCGAGGGGATTCGTATTTCCAGGCTCCTGGCGCAACTTATATTGAAAATCATCTATGGTAATATCCGACCAGTGAATAGTCTTCGGGTCTATCTCCTCTGCATTATTTGACCAGCTGCTCAGTATCTTGATGTTCTTGTTTGTCAGTATATCCGGATTTTCCATGATACGCGGCAACAGTTCTTCTCCAGCAATGCTATCGGGGATTTTCCATGAAGGATTCAGGATTATGTGGGTCATTGTTTCGCTCATTACGGGTGTATTCCAGTATGGCCTTCCAACAATGACATCCATTGACATTACGGAACTGTCGTTTTCCATAATATCGAGCCTGTAGTCCGCGATATTGATCATTATGTAACGGCTTCCAAGATTGCCGGAGGTCCAGCGCATACGTTCCAGGTTAAGTTCTATCTGCCGGATCCGTGTTTCCGCTGGAATGTTCATGGCTTCAAGGGTCAGAGGACCGATGACCCCGTCGGAGTTTAATCCATGCCGCCTCTGGAACCGGATTACCGCCTGTTTGAGGGCTTTATTAAATACAGCTTTGTCTCTTTTGTTGTCCTGTGTCAGGTCTCCTGAAATAACAAGTCGTTTTTTCAGCCTTTTGATTTCATCGGCGTCAGGGTTTTTCTTTAATAATATGCTCACGGGGACTTTAGGTAAGTCGCCATTTGTAGCTATCATCCGGTAAAACGCCAGACTTTTTTTCAGTCTCGCGTAACTTTCCTGAGACGGTAATAACCGCCTCAATGTTTCCAGTACGGTATTTTTCATTAAGGCGTTCTCTAAAATCGGTCCGACATCCATATTGTTTCCATTTGCGTACCATTCAGCCTCAGCAGTAAGATGGTTGGCGCACCTGCCTGAAAAGTGGCAACCCAATGTTAAAAAGGTATCAGTAAGAATCAGATCAAGTTCGGCAATAACTTCTGGTTCAGGGAAAACACCTGTCTTTTGCATATCCTGCAAAAGCGCGACAGCGTCTTTGATAGCATCGAGGTGATAATATTCAGGGATGAGTCCATGTTCGTCAACCTCTTTGATTAACTTCAGGATGTCTTCCGAATTTGCAAGCAGACCTTTATTCCAGTTCCATGCCGGGCGGAAATTTCTTTTCCTGTAAAAGCGGACCAGCATTTCTGGAGAATTGATTTTTTCACCTTTGATCGTGTATGAAGGATGCCCATCAGTAGCATAAATAAATGACTTTATATATTCTTTTTCTTTGGCCCTTGAAGATAAAAACTCTTTCTCAGTGATAGTATTTGAAGAAAGAGACTGTGTCCAGATCAACGAAACAATAAATAAATGAAAAACTATTATAGGAATTAATTGTTTTTTCATTGCTCACCTTCTTTAAACGTTGTTTGTCGGTATTTAAATTGGACGCAGCTTTAGCGCCGGCAATGGTTTTACGTTAAATTGATAATTATATCAGGCTACGGTTGCCGTTTGGTCCTGTTAGATATATATACTGACCGAATACAATGTCTTTAACGATTTGACAATAAATTGTAAAAAAATAGAGCGTTAAGTTTTAATATCTTGTCTAAACTTTCCGGAAAGTATTAACATTTATATTAAAGCAAGACAACCACAAATGTCAAGTTATTTTACAATATGTAATATAAATTGACATTTGTGGTGTTAATTGAACGATTCTTAAGGTAAGCCGTCATTCCCGTGGAAACGGGAATCCAGAAAACAAGATGGGCTGGATTCCCGCTCAAAAGACTGCGGGAATGACAAAACTTAAACAATATTCTGCTCCCGTAACTGAATGGTTACACCGGGGTTGGTAATTTACTTGTAACCATTATATTTTTTGGTTATTATTAAAAATTCATGTAAAGGGAGTAGTAATCTATGGCGGATAAAAAGATTTTTTATTCGGAAAGGGTCCCAAAACCCAAAGGTCCTTATTCACAGGCAGTGATTCACAATGGATTGTTGTATATATCAGGGCAGGTGCCTTTAGATCCTGTATCAGGCGAAGTGGTTCGGGCGAGTATTGAGGAGGAGACTGAAACAGTGCTCAATAATATTAAAATCATAGTTGAGGAGGCCGGCTCAAGTTTGGAAGCGGTGTTAAAGGTTACATGTTATCTTGCCGACATCGAGGACTTTGCAAGGTTCAATAATGTCTATGGAAAATATTTTTCCGGGAATCCTCCGGCAAGGACGACGTTCCAGGCCGGCAGACTTCCTCTGGATGTCCAGGTTGAAATGGATGCGATAGTTGCCTTGCCGTCAAAAGAACATAAATGATCACGAAAAAAATAGCGATAACCATGGGCGAGCCCGGGGGTGTCGGGCCGGAAGTAATTGTCAAGGCCATGTATTGCGCTGAAATCAGGGATTACTGCGACCCGGTGATTGTCGGTGATGCCGGAATAATGAGAGAGGCCGCGGAACTTACCGGACTTCCACTGAAGGTCAGGGTGATATCGAATATATCGGATTTAAGCCCTGAGGCCGGGGTCATTGAAGTCCTCGCTGTTAAGTCTGATGCTGATGTTAGAAGAGGCGCTCCGTCAAAGGGCGCAGGCAGGTCGGTTGTTAAATATATAAAGAAGGCGGTGACACTTGCATTAAGAAATGAAGTGAGTGCGGTTGTAACCGCCCCGATATCAAAGGAGTCACTTAAAATGGCGGGTTATGAATGGCCCGGGCATACGGAGCTGTTTGCCGGGCTTACAAATACAAAAGAATTCGCAATGATGTTTGTAAGTGACGAATTAAAGATAATCCTCAGCACAATCCATATACCCCTGAAAGATGTCCCGAAGAAAATTAATGAAAGACTTATCTTCAGGACAATCATGCTTGCAAAGAAAGGGGCTGATATGCTCGGTATAGGCAATCCCCGGATTGCCGTGGCAGGGCTTAACCCCCACGCTGGAGAATCCGGAATTATGGGGGATGAAGAGTTGAGGGTAATTGTTCCCGCGATAAACAGGGCGCGGGATAAAGCGATTAATGTCTCTGGCCCTTTACCGCCCGATGTTGTTTTTCATAAGGCCTATAACGGTGAGTTTGATATAATTGTGTGCATGTATCACGACCAGGGATTGGTCCCTTTCAAGATGCTTGCCTTTGATACGGGAGTGAATGTTACAGTAGGACTGCCTATAATAAGGACCTCACCCGACCACGGCACGGCGTTTGATATAGCGTGGAAGAACAGGGCAAACCCGTCGAGCATGCTTGAGGCGATAAAACTTGCGTCCAGGCTGAGAAATGTATAAATAAATAATTAAACCACTTAACACCACTTCTAAAAACCTCGAATCACCTCAAATCTGGTACAAATTTATTGAAAATACGTTGAAATGGTTTTGCGGTAGGGGAGAATCCACACAGCGCCGCATAAATAAAGGCTTTGTGAGGTAGTCACGGAAGGTCTATGTGTTTACTTCCCTCAAATAAATTATTTATAACTATTACTTATCTTCAATTTCAAATTGGGTCAGGCATTATTTGTACTTCTCTATAGTCAATAGGATTGAATCAGTCTGGATTTCATTCATAAGTTGAAGTTATCAATAAAGTTGATTCAGTCTGAATTCCGTTGATTTCTTACAGTTATAGACATTTTTATGCCCTACTTCTGATTAGAACATGACAAGTAATAGTCAATTTCTCTGCTATCCGTTATTAATAATATTAGGTTAACTTATAGATTTAATAATAAATCTTAATAGACAGGAGTCCCAATGAGTGATACACTTAAATTAAAGGGTAATTCATGAAAAAACTTACACTAATTTTAGATTTGTTTTTACTAGCCACAATACTTTTACTCAACATATTTGTGACGGATAGTTTAGCCGCTCAGACGTGTCCCCATGGTGAGGCGCAGTACGGG
>JAUVPO010000061.1 GCA_030598625.1 Deferribacteres bacterium
CCGCTAAAGAATGGCTAAAGAAAATTGAAAAAAGTAGTAAGTATATACATTGATATGGTAAAATATTGAAAATGGTATGCCAAGGAATATATGCAGGCCAGGAGCTATATTTAGCTAATAATTTACTTTATATTTGGAGGTGTAAGTGCCTATATATGAATATATATGTTTGAAATGCAATGAGAGATTCACCCTTCTTCAAAGTCTGTCTCCTGTTGATAATAATACTGAATGCCCCAGGTGTTCATCCAAGGAAGTAAAAAAAATCTTTTCTTCTTTTAGCTGCAGATCAGGTTCAGAAACCAAGTCATCTTCTTTCCCTGCCCCTAACTTTGGCGGAGGAGGAGGTTGAGGTGTTTCTTCCTGCTGAACAGGTTGTTCAGCATAAACCATTAACCAGAAAAGGGCATTTCACGATACTATTAAAGAGTTCCAGTCTTCTGAGAATCTCTCCATTCCTTTAACGGTTAAATCATGTGAAATGTCATATTCCCGCCATTTCTTTTCAAGATCAATCTCTTCAAAGGGTATCTCTTTTAAATTATCAACGCTATATTTATAATCATCTCCTGGAACAGGGAGCCCTTTTTCTCCCCACTCTTTCAGTATCTTAAATGGAGCTGTGATGATGTCGGAGCCAAGCTGCAGCGCGTACAGCATATGATCATAGCTCCTTACACTTGCTGTTAAGACCTCTACATGGCGGTCACCTTTTCTAAACATCTTCAGGATATTGGATATTAAATCCATTCCATTTTCACCCCTGTCATCAAGTCGTCCTATAAAAGGTGAAACAAAGACGTCTCCCTTTTGTGCGCCGGACGTGGCAGCATAAACAGCCGCGGCCTGCTCCTGGCTGAAACAAAGGGTCATATTGACCCGAAGTCCCTCACTAACGGCCATTTCAGCAGCCTTAAACCCTTCCCCAGAAGAAGGATACTTGATATGGGCATTTGGTATCCAGGCAAACATCTCTTTTCCCTGCCCAAGCATTTGTTCAGCCTTTGTTGAAAGGTCTGCATACACCTCTATTGATATTGAGCCCCCGGGAATCAGTGAAGATGCCTCCTTAACAACATCCTGATAAAAACTGTAAATCTCTTCTCTGCCAAATTTATCCCCCCTTTCAAGACGATCACGCGCTTCCGGGTTTTTGGAAATGAGAGTCGGGTTGGTTGTCTGGCCGTCAAGGAAACCCAGTATCTTTATTATTTCTTTTGTCTCTCCCGGATCTCCACCGTCCAAAAAAATCTTTGTTTTTAAATTTTCCGGTTTCATAATAAGCTCCTCACTTTTGAAATAATCGCATTCTTTGATATTCCCTCGTAATCAAGGAGTTCAGTGCTTTTCCCGCTTTGGGGGGTCTTCCTCACCGCAAGTGAATAAACAGGCACATGGCTTTCCGACATCGCGCTTCTTACCGCTTCACCGATGCCCCCTTCACTAAAGTGGTCTTCAACAGTAATAAATGCCCTGGTGCTCCTCGCCGCCTGTTTAAGAGTTCCCTGATCAACAGGCTTTATGCTGTATAAATCGATTATCCGAACATGGATATTTTCTTTCTTTAATTCATCATAAGCCTGAAGGGCCTCATGGAGAGTAATTCCTGCGGCGATAACGGTAATTACATCATCCTGTCCCTGTCTCAGCACCTTGCTTCCGCCAATGGAAAACCGTTCTTCCTTATCATATATAATCGGAGTCGCGCTTCTGGTCGTCCTTATATATGCAATGCCTTTATGCCCAGCCATTTCTTCAACCAATTTTTCTGTTGATACGGCATCCGAGGGATACAGCACAACGCTGCCAAGAATCGCCCTGAATAATGCAATATCTTCAAGACCCATTTGAGAGGAGCCGTCTTCACCTATGGATACACCGGCATGTGAACCGCATAATTTTATGTTGGCATCCGAGTACTGGCCCATCCTGATCTGGTCATATGCGCGGGTCAAAAAAGCGGCAAAAGTTGAGACAAATGGTATTTTGTCTCTGGTAGACAGTCCCATTGCCGCGCCCACCATATTCTGTTCGGCAATATACATCTCAAAGAACCTTTCAGGATATTCATCCTTAAATATCTTTGAATATGTTGAATTGCTCACTTCAGCGTCTAAAACCACTATATCAGGAAATGCAGGGAAAATTCTTTTCAGTGCATTGCCGTAGGCTTTTCTTGTAGCAACAGGTTCGTCATCAGAATAAAACAGATCTTTTGCCTTAACCGGAGACTGTTTCTCAGGCTTAACATCTGCCGCATTTAATATTTCACCCCTGATTTTCCTGTCGATCTCGCCCAGGCCTTTGAGCGCACTCTGCAGTTCATCTTTATTAAGCGTCTTGCCGTGCCAGCCGTCCTGGTCTTCAATGAATGGCACCCCCTTTCCTTTTACGGTCCTGGCGATAATCATGACCGGTTTATCCTTGGAGCTCAGAGCCTTCTCATACGCTGAAAGTATTTCTTTTATGGAGTGCCCGTCAATCACAATGGTTTCCCAGCCAAAAGAAGAAACTCGCTTTTCATAAGCAGCTATATCGTGTCCGTACATTGTTTCACCGCGCTGTCCCAGACGATTTACATCAATAATCCCTGTAAGATTGTCAAGCTTATAATGCGCAGCGATCTGCATTGCCTCCCATTGTGAGCCTTCAGCCATTTCACTGTCCCCCAAAAGCACATAAGTCCTGTATGGCAGCTTATCAATATATTTCGAGTTTAATGCAATCCCGAGACCGATGGGAAGACCCTGTCCTAAAGATCCGGTTGAGACCTCGGCATAGGCAAATGCAGTCGTGGGATGACCTTCCAGGCGACTTCCGAATCTCCTTAATGTCATAAGTTCCTCTTCCGATACTTTTCCAGCTGCAGCCCACTGAGCGTAAAAAAGCGGCGAGGCATGGCCCTTGGAAAAAATAAGCCGGTCATTGTTGGGATGCCCGGGGTCGTCCGCGTTAAACCTGAATATCCCCCCGAATAACAGGCAGGTCATCAAATCAGCCGCTGAAAGAGAAGATGTCGGATGGCCGGAACCGGCGTTTGTCGTAGAGACAAGAATGTAATAGCGGATCAGCCTTGCAATGGTATCCAGTTTCTCTTCAAGCTTCACATCCCCTCCATTTTATAATATCTCCTGCAATCTCAATTCATTATTTAGTGTCTGTTTATAAAGTGCCTTTTTCTGTCATTCCGGCTTGTCCGGAATCTTTTTACAGAAGGATTCCCGATGCGCGGAGCCTGTCCCGACTTGTTCGGGGCTTACGGGAATGACAAATGACTGTAGTTTATACACAGACTCTATTTATATTTACTGTAATTTTATCATACTCTTCACAGATGTAAAGGCGTTTCAATAATCAATTCACATCTTGTTCAGGAAAATCCGGGACTTTACTTTCTCCAATATCCCCTGTTAAAATTTTTACTGGGAGAAAAATTATGCAAAAAGAACCAATGACCCCCGGGGGATATCAAAAACTCAAGGACGAGCTTAACAACCTCCTGAAAGTGGAGCGTCCTCAAAATGTCAAGGCAATCGCAGAGGCGCGCGCCCATGGTGATCTTTCGGAAAATGCCGAGTACCATGCCGCCAAGGAAAAACAGTCCTTCATGGAAGGACGCATCCAGGAACTACAGGACAAGATTGCGCGGGCCGATGTAATTGATCCTTCAAAGATATCACAGGATAAGATAGCCTTTGGCGCCACAGTAAAAGTTATGGATGTTGATACTGACGAGGAAAAGATTTTCCAGCTGGTCGGCACTGAAGAGGCGGACATCAAGGCCGGAAAGCTGTCAATACATTCTCCCATGGCGCGATCTCTTATAGGCAAGGAGGAAGGTGATTCGGTTGTGGTGAAGGCTCCTGCAAGAACCATTGAATATGAAGTTTTAGAGATTCGCTTTGGATAGACTGCTCAAGGCATCCGTAATAGAAAACAGACAACTTATAAATAACCACTACCTTTTAACACTCCAGCCGTTAAAAAAAATCAGGAAACCCGGGCCCGGAAGATTTTTCATGCTCACGGTTGACGACGGACTTGATCCGTTGCTTAAACGCCCTTTCAGTATTCACCGCTGGACCGGGGGCAATTTCCAGATACTGTACAGAGTTGCCGGAAAAGGGACCCATCTTCTCAGTAAAAAAAAACAGGGAGATACAATTGAGGCAATAGGTCCCCTCGGCAACGGGTTTAATGTCGGGAAGACACAAAATAATATTATCTTAGTGGCCGGAGGAATCGGCATTGCGCCGGTATTCGCACTTGCTGAAACAATCTCAAAAAGGAAGCCCCTGCTTTTCTATGGAACAAGAACAAAAAAGGAGGCCCTCTGCATAGACAACCTGAAATCACTCGGAATTAAACCGGTTATGTCGACTGACGACGGGACCCTCGGGACAAAGGGCAATATTATTAATGTAATGAAAAAACACCTGACCCGCAGCACGCTCTCTACGGACTGTGTCATATATGCCTGCGGGCCGGGGCCGATGCTCAGATCACTTTCAGAGTTCACAAAGAAACATGGACTGAAGGCTTACGCGGCTCTTGAACAGAACATGGCCTGCGGACTCGGCACGTGTCTCGGGTGTGTGGTAAATACGGTTAATGGCTATAAACGCGTATGCAAAGAAGGTCCGGTGTTTCCGATAGACGAGATAATCTGGTAAGAAAATGACGGGGAAAAAAACAATAGATCTCAAAGTTAACTTAGGCAAATTAAGACTAAAAAATCCTGTAATGACCGCCTCCGGCACTTTCGGTTACGGTGAGGAGTATTCCGAATTTATTGATATCAATAAACTGGGGGCCGTTGTTGTTAAAGGACTTTCCCTCAAACCTAAGCAAGGTAATCCTCCACCGCGTATTGTGGAAACACCTGCCGGCATGCTTAATGCCATCGGGCTTCAGAATATAGGCATAGAGAATTTCATAAATAAAAAGCTCCCTTTTCTTAAACAATTCGACACACCGGTCATAGTCAACTTTTTCGGCGATTCCATAGCAGAATACGTGAAAGCCGCCGGGATATTAAATTCAGCAAAGGGCATTCATGCCCTTGAGATGAATATATCCTGTCCTAACAAACAGGCAGGGTGGAGCATCTTCGGCACAGACCCGAAGGTTACCTTCAAGGTCGTCAGCCAGGTCCGGAAGGCAACCGACCTGACGCTGATAGTCAAACTCTCCCCGAATGTCACCGACATAGGTCTTATGGCGAAAACGGCTGAGGACGCCGGAGCGGATGCGGTTTCCTTAATCAATACACTAACCGGAATGGCTATTGACATCAAATCAAGGAAACCTAAGCTTGCAAATATAACCGGCGGATTATCGGGCCCGGCGGTCAGGCCCGTTGCGGTCAGGATGGTATGGGAATGTTACAAGACCGTAAAGATCCCGGTCATCGGCATGGGCGGCATATTATCCGCTGAAGACGCCATAGAGTTCATCCTCGCGGGCGCAAGCGCGGTTGCAGTGGGAACAGGCAACTTTATCAACCCGCGGACTACAATGGATATCATGGAAGGCATCGAATGCTTTATGGCGGATAACGGCATCAAATCAGTAAAAGAGCTGACAGGCGCGGTCCAATGTTAAGGACACCTGTCATCACCCTGACAACCGATTTCGGCCTTAAGGACCCCTTTGTCGGAATAATGAAAGGTGTGGTCCTCGGCATAAACCCCGAAGCAGGAATAATAGATATTACCCACAACATAGAGCGCCAAAATATCCTGGAGGCAGCGCGTGTAATTGCGGCAAGCAGTAAATATTTCCCGGCTGGTACTATTAATGTGGCCGTGGTAGACCCCGGTGTGGGGGGATCGAGGAAGCCGTTGCTGGTTGTCACCAAAGACCACTATTTCATCGGCCCTGATAACGGCCTGTTCTCTATGGTTTATGAAAGGATCGAGCCTGACTTTTTAAAAGTCATCCACCTGACCGAGCCAAAATATTTTCTCCCTTCAACCGGGTCAACATTTCACGGGCGCGACATTTTCGCACCCGTGGCAGCCTGGCTCTCAAAAGGGACCGACCCTGATAATTTCGGCGTTAAGCTTGATGAATATATAAAGTTATCCATTACCAAGCCTGTGTTATCGGGAGATACACTGACCGGAGAGATTGTCACTGTCGATAATTTCGGTAACACCATATCAAACATAACAGTGGATGAGCTTGCAAACCTCGTCCCCCTGGACTCAAGGGAAAGATTTAAAGTCAGTTCCGGAAGCAGACAGATGACTGTGTTAAACTACTATGCGGAAAATGATGGCGGCAGCCTTTCCGCGATCATCAACAGTTTCGGACAGCTGGAACTTTTTGTATTCCGGGGCAGCGCCGCCGATAAATTTAACTTAAAAACCGGAGATAAAATTACTGTAACGCTCGTCTGACCGATATGAGAATCTTATTGATTGGAAATTTCGCGCCCCCGTTTGAGGAAGAAAACCTCCAGAATATTTCTTTATACAATAAGCTGCTTGAAGACGGCCACGAGTGCTCGGTCATCAACATTTCCGGAAACCCCTCCTCTGACAGGAGATTCATCGACACCGATGGCAGCATCGACTATTTTTCCAGACTGATCACCCATGGCCGGAAAAAGGAAGTTATTCACTTCTCAACAAAGGGCTATCTTCGTGTCGGGTTGCTGAAGCTCATGCTCTCAATATTCGTTGCCAAGGTCTATGGCGCCAGATCAATTATAACTTTTCATTCGGAACTGTTCTCAATACTGGGCCAGATGCGAAGCCCATTCGGCGGGACCCAGACCCTTTTCACATCATTTTTCCTCGCCGACAGGATAATGTTCGCCGACAAAGACACCCTCGACGTTGCAGCCATGTATAAAAAGAGACCGAACTTCGAACTCGTCCCGTCTTTCGTTTACGCGCCTGATAAAATCATAAATGAAGAAAGCGATATATCGGTAAGACTGAAAGACAAAAATAAAGTCATTATGTTTGCCAATCCCGTCCATGCTTCTTTTGTTTCGGAAATACTCAGGGAGCTGCTCACTGGCCTGCCGCTTCCGCCCGCTACGGGAATAGTCATATCGCTGCCGGAAGGTTCCGGATCATCTTTCAGGCGGGAAACAGAGGAGATCGCCTCGTCATTAAAGGGCAACCTTGTTTTCATTAAACCGGATGATGTCGAATCAACGTTTACAGCATTATCAAGGGCCGACATGATCGTAAGGCCATTGAGCTGCGACGGACAGATGTTTTTTGAAAGCTTCACCTTGTCCGCCAGGACCATATCACGTTCAGGCAGTTTCATATATTTCCCGGCCGGAACAGTCCTTGTCAAAGAGGGTTCCGCCGCCGGACTGTGCGCAAAGATATTCAATACAATGTTGTCCGCGGAACCCGCTCCCCCGGCCGGATTTAAAACCGGAGGTCCCTGCGAAGAGATCATAAGAATCTATCAGGGGGAAAAAGGTTAAATATTATTGTTCCTATTGGTTCCTCGTAAAGGCACGGCTCTCAGAATGAATTAAGCATTACAAAATGCATGTTATACAGTTTGAGAATAATAAAAAACTTGTTAATTCCTCGTTACATCATGTATATTTTTTGTAAATATACAGAACCTATCTAATAATATCGTTAAGTTGCTATGTTCAGTGGGACTGAAAGCTATAGGAGGCAATCAAATGCGTAAACATATAATCAGAAAGGACTCTCAGGATGTCATACCCCCCGATCAAAATTGGCTGGATCTGGAAAACTTAGCGCAGGCAGAGCTCACGTCCGAAGACGTCTCATACCCGATCGAGTCGGCATTGAAACCCAATGAGGGTCCAGGCTGGCGAGCGTCAGAACCCGGTCAGCAGACAATCCGCTTATTGTTTGACAAGCCGTTGCGGGTCAGGCGTGTTCGTTTAGTGTTTCACGAAGATGAGCAGGAGCGCACGCATGAGTTCGTGCTGCGGTGGTCCTCAGACGGCGGTCAGTCCTACCGGGAGATTGTGCGCCAGCAGTACAACTTTAGCCTTCCGGATAATACCCGCGAAATAGAAAATTATACTGTCGATCTTGTCGGATTAACGGCGTTAGAACTAAGCATTGTTCCAGATATAAGTGGGGGCCGCGCCCGTGCATCGATTGCACAATTACGCCTTGCATAATCACTATAGTTGATCCGGGGCTTGGCGCACGGAGTACAGCCTGAAATGACTTTTGAAATTGGTGTTTTTGAAAATCATATTTATTTTCCAGAAAATATAGAATCTATCTATTATTAGGCCGCGATAAGTTATGAAGTTACTGAGCTTTGACATAGAGATCTCGGATGTCTTCGAGCTCGGGAAGCACGAGGACATAGAGAAGTATGCGCCGTTTCATATTTCGGTGGGGGCGACGGCGATACACAACGGTGAGGAGCGGGTGTGGTATTCGAACGATGAGGAGGGACGTCCCGCTTTGAACCTGACGCGGAAACGTGCTCATGATTTACTTGAGTATCTCGATGAGATGCAACAAAAAGGGTTCGTGGTGTGCGCGTGGAATGGCTTGGGCTTTGACCTGAAATGGATCGGCCATCAAGCCGATGACATGGCTCTTGCCGCACGAATTGCCCTGAAGAGCTACGATCCTATGTTCCAGTTCTTTAACCAGGCCGGTTTTCCTGTGGGGCTGGGAAAAGTGGCTGCAGGAATGGGCATTGATCAGGAGAAGCTTATGGACGGCGCAGACGCACCAAAGCAATGGCATGCAGGAAATCATAAGGAAGTAATGGAATACTGCCTCGGTGATTGCCAGATGACCAACCTTATTGTTCGAGCAATACAGGAGACCCGGCAGGTTAAATGGGTGACAAGCAAAGGAACCATCAGTTCAAAGCCTATGCCGCGGCTCAAACCCGTAGAAGAGGTTATTAAGGACCCCGGACCTGACCAGTCCTGGATGGATACCCCGCTTTTGAAGACAAAGTTCTATGAATGGGTCCAGGAAGCCACTGAAACTAAAGCAGAGACGAAAAAAGAAGTTGCTGAGACGAAAGAAACGGATGATGACCTAAGATTGTTCTAGCTGCCTTGTAGTTACTCCCTTATTATTGTAAAATGCGGGGATTGATCTAATCCCTTATCATTCTGAG
>JAUVPO010000239.1 GCA_030598625.1 Deferribacteres bacterium
ATAAGCCGTTGAGCGAGCAGTATTATCTGTTTTACAAAAACCTCTTTACCGGTCAGCTCAAATCATGGAAAGACAACCAGCCCGTACTCGGCAAGATATATGAAAGGTTCATGAACAGCCTGTGGCTGTTCATTGTAGGGACATTGATTACGTGGAGCCTTTCATTCCCTGTTGGAATAAGCGCTGCAATCAACAGGGGATCCTTCCTTGACCGGTCCACGACCTTTCTTGCATATGTGCTGATTTCCATCCCGGGCTTCTTTTTTGCGTATATGCTTATTATTTTTGTAGTGACGACGTTTAACGTCCCGGTAATTGGCATGCATACATTTGGCATGTCAGGAGCGGATGCTTTTTACAGGATTATGGACAGGATATGGCATCTGGTAATCCCCTCAATTCTGGGAGCGCTGGGCGGCATAGCGCTCCTTTCCAGATATGTGCGGGCCCAGATGCTCGAGGTTATTCATCAGGACTATATCAGGACTGCCCGCGCAAAGGGTTTGTCCGCTGATAAGGTCTATTACAGACACGGGCTTCGAAACGCCCTCCTTCCGTTTGTGACGATGTTCGGGCTGATATTGCCGGGACTGATTGGAGGTTCGGTCATCATTGAATCCATATTTGCCTGGCCGGGTATGGGACGGATGGGATATGAAGCAATTCTTGCCAGGGACTACCCGATAATCCTGACCATTAACTTTATCGCGGCAGTACTGGTATTGATAGGGACGTTTATTTCGGACCTTTTATATATGGTTGTAGATCCCAGGATACGTTTGTAACCGTAGGGGTCTATTGCAATAACCCCCGACGTGATGAATGAGGAGACATGAATCAGAACAATAGCGAACAGAAAGATTTCTACCATGGCCTGGCAGAAGAGGTTTCACTCTTTACCGGGGCGTGGAGGATTTTCAGGAAAAACAGGCTCGCCCTCTGGGGGCTCATCATATTTATGATTTTTTTTATCGTGGCGGTCTGCGGGCTGATTTTAACGACCGGTGACAGCCCTGTTCTTGATCCTGCAAAGGTGCGCCTGTCCGAAAAACTCCTGGGACCCCTGGGTCCTGTAAATGAAGAGATGGTAAAACCCGGCGACAGGCCATTATTAAGGTTATATCTGCTCGGCACCGATGACCTGGGGCGGGACGTATTTGCTCGCATGATGCAGGGGGCGTGGGTTTCTCTGACAGTCGGGTTTGTAGCAGTCGGCATCGCTGTTTTTATAGGTATTGTCATGGGCGGGATAGCCGGATATTACGGCAACCTCAGGATTAATTTTATGCAGGCGCTTTCCATGGTTGCTTTCCTTATATCTATGGTATTTTTTGTTTCCGGCCAGAGAGACATGGCATTAAATTTATTGCTCGCCGCGCTTTTTTTTATGTCCCTTTCAATGGCGTATTACTTCCTGTCAACGAAGGGCGGCAGAAGTCCCGGGGCCTTAAGATTTCTGTTATTTGACACGGTTTCAGTAGACAGTTTAATAATGAGGTTTGTTGATATCATGCTTTGCTTTCCGAGCTTCTTTCTGATATTAACGGTTGTGGCCATCCTTCCGGCAAGTATTTACAATATAATGATTGTCATCGGTCTTACCAGCTGGATGGGGACGACCAGGTTTGTAAGAGCGGAGTTTTTATCGCTCCGTGAGCAGGATTTCGTATCCGCGGCAAAGGTCATGGGGATATCGGATATGAGCATTATATTCCGGCACATGATCCCGAATGCCATTGCACCGGTCCTGGTCTCCGCTACGATCGGCATAGCGGGCGCGATTCTTACGGAAGCCGGACTGAGTTTTCTCGGCTTCGGCGTCCCCCCTCCGCATGCTACGTGGGGTAATATCCTTTCAGATGGGAAGAGGTTCATCTTTGATGCGCCGTGGCTTACATATATCCCGGGTTTGTCCATACTGATAGTTGTTTTAGCTTTCAATCTTTTTGGCGAAGGGCTGAGAGAAGCGCTGAATCCGAAGTTGAGGAGGAAATGAAGGATGGAACCGATATTAAATATCATTGACCTGAAGGTCCACTTTGATACGGACGACGGCCTTGTCAGGGCTGTTGACGGTGTGGACCTGAAGCTCATGAAAGGCACTACCCTTGCCCTTGTCGGTGAATCGGGCTGCGGCAAAAGTGTGACGTGCCTGTCTGTCTTGCGACTAATTCCCTCACCGCCCGGGAGAATTGCAGATGGAGAAATTATTTATAAAGGGAGAAATTTACTTGAGTTATCCGAAAAGGATATGGAACGTATTCGCGGGAATAATATCAGTATGATCTTCCAGGAACCGATGACATCGCTCAACCCGGTATTTACCATCGGAGACCAGATTAAAGAGTCTATTATGATCCATCAGAAGAATGGAGTAAAAGAAGCGGAAGAACTCGCTGTTGAAATTCTTGAGAGGGTGGGCATCCCGTCGCCCCGTATTCGCATCAGGGATTATCCGCATCAGATGTCAGGAGGAATGAAGCAGCGTGTAATGATTGCCATGGCCTTATCGTGTAATCCGGAAATATTGATAGCCGATGAACCTACCACCGCGCTTGATGTTACTATTCAGGCCCAGATACTGGATTTGATGAAGTCATTGCAGGATGAACTCGGCATGTCCATTTTATTGATCACTCACGATTTGGGAATTGTCTCCAGCATGGCCGACCATGTGGCTATTATGTATGCGTCCAAAGTGGTTGAATACGGTTCATATGATGATATTTTCGAAAATCCGAGGCACCCTTATACACTGGGACTTTTTACTTCTATCCCTATAATAGGTGAGAAAAAGGAAAACTTATATGTAATACCGGGGAGTGTTCCTAATCCGCTGGCTTTTCCTGAAGGATGTAAGTTTTGGCCCAGATGTGTATTCGCAGAAGATATCTGCAGATCACAGGAGCCTGTTTCAGAAGAAATCGGACGTGGGCATAAGGTATCATGTCATTTCAAGGAAAAAATAGATAAATATGCATGGAAGGAAAAGACGAATACCGAGTCTTTTTTAATATCATCCGATTAGAACTGAATTATGAATAGCACAAACAATGTCCTTCTGGAAGTAAATAATCTGAAGAAATATTTTCCTGTCACTCGGGGAGTATTTTCCAGAGTCGTTAACCATGTTAAGGCGGTAGACAATATCTCTTTTAATATAAAGTCAGGTGAGACGCTCGGTCTTGTGGGGGAATCCGGGTGTGGCAAGACCACCGTGAGCAGGCTCATACTGCGTCTTTTAGAGCCGACGGAAGGAAGTGTTTTTTTTGAGGGGAAGAATGTGTTTAA
>JAUVPO010000116.1 GCA_030598625.1 Deferribacteres bacterium
AATTTAATTCCCGCCAAACTTCTGTTTCCGACCTGCTTTTTCCAGACAATATCACCCATAAGAGAAACAATCGAACGCGATTCAGGGAATTTCAGCTTGAACTCCAGTTTTTTATTCATTCCGAAGTCAAAACCATATGATTCAAGACTAAGCCCTTTGCAGGAAAAATTTTTTGTTATGCCCCAGTAATGCTCGGTTTCTCCGGAATTGGATTTAAACTCTACTTCAACGGGTAGATTGAATCTCCTGAATTTCCTTCTGCTTAATAACATAAATGCTCTCCATTAATCGCGTTTCAGTTAATTAAAAGATGTTCAGTATTAATAAATTTATTGAAATATGCGCTTCAAGTTAATATGAAATTCTTTATGGTATCTGAAATGTTGTTTAATATTATAATATTATTATTGAAAAAATGTTTACCTGAATTGAGCGATTTCCAAATGAAATTATATACAAAACAGGTTTAAAAATTCATAATGTGATAAGAGAAGGAGTGGTTAGATGAGTATTTTACGGTATGCCTTGATCATTGTTGTTATGGTTTTGTTCTGTTTGCCCGGCGCCGGCAGTGCTGAAGAGTTGCCGGACGTAAAGACAATCATTGACAGGGTGGATAAACTCTACAGAAGCGATTCGAGCTATGGTGAAATGGAGATGAAGGTAGTAAGTGAGCACTGGGAAAGGACCGTCTCAATGAATATATGGACGGAGGGCATGGGAAAGACCTTTATATATATCACGTCTCCGAAAAAGGACGAAGGGATAGCGACACTTCGTATGAAGACCGAGATGTGGAACTATTTCCCGAAGATCAACAAGGTCATGAAAGTGCCGCCTTCCATGATGATGGGTTCCTGGATGGGGTCTGATTTTACGAACGACGATCTCGTGAAAGAGAGCTCTTTAATGCAGGATTACGACTCCAAGCTCATACATCCTGAAGATGAAGCGCCTGATTATTATTATATTGAGCTTACGCCGAAAAAAGAGACACCGAGCGTTTGGGGGAAGATAATATTTAGAGTTCGCAGGGAAGATTACATCCCTGTAACGGGAAGCTATTATAATGAAAAAGGCCGGCAAATGAGAATAATGACATTCAGGGAGATAAAGAGCTTTGGCAGGCGTAAGCTTCCCGCTGTTATCGAGATGGTCCCATTAAACAAGGAAGGCCGCAAGACGGTGATACACTATAAAAACATAAGGTTTGATGAGAAGATCGATAAAAACGTGTTCACTCTCCGTAACCTGCAGAAGAGAAGGTAAGTGAGGGAAATGGTCCTCATTAAAATAGCATTCAGAAACATATTCCGCCACAAAAAGCGCTCGGCCTTAACCGGATTGATGATGGGAGGGGGATGTTTTTTATTTGCCGTATTCATAGGGATGGTGGACGGAACATACGGCAATCTTATAGATATGTTCACAAGGGACCACACAGGCCATATACAGATTCACAAAAAGGGCTATCTTGATAAACCATCCATTTACAAGACACTGAATGGTCCCGGTTCCATCGGGATTAAAATCGACTCCCTTGCCCATATACAGTCCTGGGCGCCGAGGGTTTATACACCGGCCCTTGCCTTTGCAGGCAAAAAAACCACGGGCGTGAAGTTGACGGGCATTGATCCGCCAAAAGAAGAAAGGACCACCCGGATCAGGCACAAGGTCGACAGGGGCCGTTTTATTTCCGCGACGCCATTAAACGAGGTGGTTATCGGTGACGGACTTGCCAGGGTGCTTAAGGTAGACCTTGGCGGCGAGATTGCGTTTATAGCGCAGGGCGCTGACGGCTCTATTGCAAACGGGTTGTTTACTGTTGTCGGAATTACGGGCAAGTCGGAAGGTGCGATCGGCAGTTCTACCTGTTACACGCATATAAACTCACTTCAGGAATTTCTCAGCCTCGGGGGACGGGTGCATGAAATAGCCGTTGTGCTTATGGACGAGTCAAAGACAATAAGGGTTGTAGACCTCATAAAGAAAGCTCTTGACGATCCTTTGCTTGAAGTTGAACCGTGGCAGGTCGTGGAAAGTCAGTTTTACAGGGCAATGCAGGCGGACATAAAAGGCAACTGGTATACGATCATGGTGTTTACAATAATCATAGCTGTCGGGGTGCTGAACACGATACTTATGATATTGCTTGAAAGGACCAGGGAATTCGGTGTATTAAAGGCGCTGGGGACAAGACCGTTCCAGATATTTTTGCTGATAGTGCTTGAGACGGCATGTCTTGCCGTTTTGAGCATAATTATCGGTACAGCGGCCGGAATCTTTGCAAACTGGATGCTCTCTGTATACGGCATAACGTATTCGATACCGATTGAATACGGCGGGGTAGTATTTGACAGGCTTACGGCAAAGATAACGCTTCGGTCTCTTGTTTTGCCTGCCCTGATCATTTTCAGCACTGCCATACTCGTGAGCATATTGCCGGCAATACGGGCCGCGCGCATAATCCCGGTCAAGGCAATGAGGTCGACTTAAAGATGAAATTGCTTATGAAACTTGCATGGAGGAATGTGCTGAGGAACAAAAGGAGGACCGTGCTTTCAGGAATAGCGGTCGGTATCACCCTTGCTTCCCTGATATTTATTGACGGCATTTATATAGGCATGTTCGATAGTATGATAAGGACTGCGACCGATTCGTTTCTCGGACAGGGACAGATTCATGCAGCAGGTTTCAGGGACACTTTCGATGTGGAAAAAGTAATAAATAATTCAAGAGATGTCATGAAGTCACTGGGCTCGGAAGACCTGCTCACGGGGTTCAGTGAGCGCACTGTTTCTACCGCCATGCTGAGCTCCGCGGCGGGTGTTAACTCTGTTTTGCTTTACGGGATAGATCCCGAGAAGGAAAGGGGCATGTCCATGGTGGATGAGGCTATAAGGGAAGGGGAGTACCTTGCTCCTGAAGACCTCGGGCGGATAGTTATAGGATCGAAAGCAGCGGAGACGCTTGAAGTAGAAACAGGGGACAGACTGGTGATCACAATGGCGCAGGCCGGCACAGGCGAGCTGTCGCAGGACATGCTCAGGGTGGCGGGTATTTTCCATATGGGAATAAGAGAGATTGACGGAGGAATAGCGTTCGTAAACATAGAGAAGTCCCGTGAGCTGCTGGCGCTGGGGCAGGAGGCGCATGAGATAGCAGTCAAGTTCAAGAATATAAACGACGCCGGAAACCGTTTGCTCCCGATCTGGAAAAAATACTCACAGGCGGGCAACGAGGCCCTGGGGTGGAGGGACCTGATTCCACAGCTTGACGGCGTGATGGAAATGGCGGACCTATCGACTATCATTACTTCGTCCATGGTCTTCTGTATCGTTGCCGTTATAATAATCCACACGCTTTTTATGTCGCTTTATGAAAGGATGTTCGAATTCGGCGTGCTCCGGGCAATAGGCACGAGACCGGTCAGCATGTCCCTTATAATCTTTTTTGAGGCGGCATCGCTTTCTTTCTTTAGCATATTATTCGGCTTGGGGCTTGGTTACATTGTCATGCAAATATTTTCGGTATACGGAATAAACTATACGGGCATAGAGTTCGCCGGTGTTACGATTACGGAACTGATATACCCTGTGATGACGATCAGGCAGTTTACCTTTTTCCCGGCTTTAGTTTTTGTTTTTTCACTTGTCGCGGCTGTTTACCCGGCGGTATTCGCGGCAAGGCTTACTCCTGCAAAGGCGATGCAGAGAAGCATGTAGGGAGGAGATTCCGGATGCATGAAGATGTTTTGAAAGTACAGGACGTATCGAGGATTTACAGCACTGACGGACTAAAGGTCAACGCGTTAAGGTCAGTGAGCCTCAGCATTAAAGGCAGCGAGTTTACCGCGATTGCGGGACCCTCAGGTTCAGGGAAGACTACCCTCCTTAATATCATGAGCGGTCTCGACACCCCGACGTCAGGGAGTGTAATGCTGGGCGGCAAGCCTATTAATACGATGAAGGGGAGTGAACTTTCGGACTTCAGGAGGGACCATATCGGCTTCATATTTCAATCATATAACCTGATACCCGTGCTTTCCGTAAAGGAGAATATTGAGTACATCATGCTCCTTCAGGGCATTGGTGAAGGCGAAAGGAGAACGCGAGTGGCGTCAATTCTGAAGCAGGTGGGGATCGAGGGGATGGAGGACAGGCTGCCGAGGCAGCTTTCCGGAGGCCAGCAGCAGCGTGTGGCTGTGGCGCGCGCAATGGTGTCAAACCCCGATATCATACTTGCGGACGAACCGACCGCTAACCTCGACTCGGCCACCGGCGCCTCGCTCCTTGATATGATGCGCGAGCTTAATGAAGCAAGGGGAATGACCTTTGTGTTTTCCACTCATGACACCATGATTATGGACAGGGCCAGGAGGCTTGTAATCTTAAAGGACGGCAAGGTGGCAAAGGATGAAGTAAGGAAGTGAAGGAGTTATGAGTAACGGGCTAAAATTTAGGCGTAAGACATTTTATTTAATTTGTATTACGCTGTTTTTTTTTCTTCCGTTCAATCCGGCTTTACTTCCGGCGGATGAAAACAATGTGAGAATAAAGGGGTATGTGAAAGCGCTCGTTACCCTGACGGATCTTACGGGTATAGATGTGCAATTTACGGGAAGCGGCGCTAAAGATATGCCGGAATATGAAGCGGCCTCTATTAATACACTGAGATTGAATCTCTTCTGGCAGCCGAATAAATCAACAACTGTGGAACTTGCATACGAACTGGTCCCCCGCATTCAGGAAGCGGACGGCTCAGAGTCTGTCTTTGCCGTTCGCTCAGCCGATCCGTTAACATATCGCGCGCTGGACTTCAAAGAAAATGTTTACTCTGCCAATGAAGGCAGCGATTTCCGGTTGTACCATAATCTGGACAGGGCGTTTATCTCTTTTTCCCCTGATTTCGGCGATGTCTATATCGGCCGCCAGGCTGTAGCATTCGGATCAGCACGGGTCATAAATTCCACTGATATTCTTACTTCGTTTGCCTATACTGAACTTAACAAGGAGGAAAGGACGGGGGTTGACGCGGTGAGAATGAAGATACCGGTCGGCGCAATGAGCGAGGTAGATATCGGAGCGGTCTTTGGTGATGATTTCAGTTCAAGGGAAAGCGCCGCTTTTCTGCGTACAAAAATATATTCATTTGAAACCGACATTTCCCCGATAGCCATACTTTTTAAGCAGAACCTGCTTGCCGGTCTTGATATCGCGCGTTCTGTGGGAGACGCCGGTTACTGGTTTGAAGGAGGGTATACCTTTGCGAACGTCACGGATGACCACGATCCTGACCAGGACTACTTAAGGATATCGACCGGCTTTGACTACAGTTTTACTGACAGCATTTACGCTTACATTGAATATCATTTTAACGGGGCCGGGAGGTCCGGCGCCGCCGATTACGCTGATTTGCTTTCAGCGGATAATAAAGAGACGGCCTATCTGGAAGGAGCCGTCTATCTTTTTGGAAGGCACTATATCGCGCCCGGATTCACTTACAGCATATCGCCTCTTCTTACGTTTAATGGAGGGGCCCTCTTTAACACGGCGGATGGTTCCATATTGTTATACCCTAACTTCCGGTACAGCCTTTCTGATGAGGCGTTGATAGATGCCGGGGCATTTGCGGGATTTGGAAAGGGAAGCAGGATTGTTCGCAATACAGACACCGGTGATACGGCTATTTTCACTGAATCTGAATTCGGTTTGTATCCTGACACCTATTTCATTTCAGCTATGTTGTATTTTTGAATTAATCTTTAATAATCCCCCCTTACAGACCACTATTTTTACCGGTCCCGGGGGGGGGTTGACAAGATGTAAAATTGAGTTAAAATAAAGGTAGGAATACAGCTTGCGATTGCCTGGCAGAGATTAAGCCTGAGGACTAAGCAAATAGGTGAGGGAACGGGTGTGGATGTGGTGAGCAAGACTCTGAAGTTGAGAGGAAGCCTGAAGCATCTGCCGAAGCCCCAGATTAGAAAAATCTCAGTGGCGTAACCCTGACCGGGCGTCGCATATAAATCTGATAGAGCCATCTGAAGGCTAATGGTCAGGCTGCCGGGAAGTGTTATAACCGTAGAACGTATCTAAGGCGGTGTTGTCCAAGGAGTCAGGCCGGAAGGTGACTCTTTTTTTTGACTACTATCTTCCTCATTCCCGGTCCCTTATTCAACAGGCCATAATGGCATAAAAGTTGTCATTATGACAGTATTGAAATTTTTCTGATTGCTTATGAGTCTTTGATTTTA
>JAUVPO010000247.1 GCA_030598625.1 Deferribacteres bacterium
AAGCGGAGGCTCCCGATGGATATCCAGGCGACCCTTTCCGGCTTTACCGCTTCAAAAACCTGCCTTGCCAGCGCTTCGTACCCTTCCTCCCAACCTTCGTATAAGATCATGGGATCGAAATGCAAGCCGATAAGGTAACCTGCCCTGAATGTTTTATGCATGGCATCGAGCCGGGATTCAAGTGATGAAGTCCGATGTTCTTCGGTTTGTATGATGTAGTCCGTGTTCAGCGACCAGGAGACAACCGTTCTCCATCCGTGGTCAAGAGGCAATATTGAGTCAACGCAGTCGGATTTTGTTTTCAGCTCAAGGACGGCATTCTTTAGTCCGGCGAATTCACGAACAAGTTTTGCGGCCTGTCCCGTCTCCTTTTCTAAGGCCAGGCTGTCACCGAGCTCCCACGTGCCGATACGGAACAGTCTCAGCGGCTCTCTTGAAATCTTTTCTTTTATTTCATACATAAGGGTATCGGTATCGTTAACGACTTTTGTCGATCCGTCTGTCAAGTAATTCTGGAGAAAGCAGTAAGAGCACTCGTAAGGGCAGTTATGGACGGATCTCAGGACGTGGACACGGCAGCAGAGATATTTTTCGTTCATGGTTGCGCATGTACCCATTGCCTCGCCTTTTTTGGGTATTGACTGAAGACCTTTTTTGCCGTCTCTGAAATTCAGTATACTGTTTTTCATGGCAGATCCATCTAAAGTGACCTCCGGGGTCTGCATGCAATGATAATCATGCAGTTTGTGGAGGGTGGAAATCAAAGCTCATCCAGGATATCCTCCATGGCTTTTTTGAACTCCCCTGATTTTAATGTATCGAGAATTACCTGCCATTTCGAAGGGTCCCGGACATCTACCGATAAATTTATATTTTTATTTTCAAGCGCCCTGTCCCAGTTGACGTTTATTCCCTTCGGGAGTTTCAGGGCATCAACTGTTTTTTGAATCTTTGAGTTTTTTTCAGAAAGAATGGGAAATTGCTTCAGGTGGACCAGGCGGCGCAGTTTTTCTGTTTTTTCACGGGGGGCGAGTGACGAATCGAAGAGTTCCCGGACATCCGGCTCAGAGAGAAAGTCGGCAATTTTTTTATTCTCCCTTTTCAGATAGTCCTTCAGGTTAGACGCTATCTCATCCAGTATGGAGGCCGTCAGCTGCAGGTCGGGCGTCCATTTAATAAGCGCTTCAAGTAAGTCTTGCGGATGAAATGTCAGATTAAGCAGTTGTTTCAGAGAATATTTTTTGTCATGACAAAAATGTTTTAGTTGCGCAGGTAGATTATAGATGCGTTCAAATACGCGGAAAATATCTCTGTGAGGTTTGAATTCAAAGGGAATGCAGAGAGACTGTAAAATCCACGGCTCCGGGGCATTTAACGTGCAGGCAAAGTATATGAACTGTATTTTGTTTATGGTGCTGTATTCTATTTCATGTCTCCTGTTGCAAAGTATCAGTGTAATCAGGTCCCTGACGGACGTTGTCTCAGGCAATATGGTTGCCCGGATCATGTTCTCCCTGTTAAGCGCTGCAAACTGAATCCTCTTTCTTCCGTCAATGAGATGGAGCTGTCTTTTATCATCCCTGTAGACAATGACCGGATCCAGGATTCCGAAGGCATCAAACGAGGTGACATGACAGGTCTGTTCCGGGGCGAATTCGAAAAGAAAATCCTTCAGTGAAAACCGGCTGTCATCGATAAGGATATCTTTGATATTTATAGTTTCACCGTATGCGGTCATGATAGAAGTATTTTACACCATCTTATGCGAAGATATTGCGGTGACGATTCCGGACGGGCCGGAATGACAGGATGAGTTTTAGGGTATCGGGTTTTCACAGGTAATTGCCCAGTGACTTAAGCATGGCCCCGCATGCTTCCGCGTCCTTCAATTTGTTCCTTTTTTCATATCCCTTGATCAGGATATTAAGCTTCTTATTGAGGACGTTTATGATTTTCCGGCGAAAGCGTGGTAACGGCTCTGTTCTCAATAGCTTGTACAATGACTCGATTCTGAACCTGTCCATTGCGGAATATTTCCTTGATAACTGGTCCCTGTGCCCGCCGTATTTAATGACTGAGAAACGCGGCTCGAGCCCAACGGGGTGATGCCTTGAAATCTTCAGCCAAAGGTCATAATCTTCGCATACAGGCAGGGTCTCATCAAAATTTCCGTATTTTTCAAGCAGACCTTTTTTTACCAGAACACCCGAAGGAGAGACAAGACACCTTTCAAGTGAAGGCTCCCAAATCCAGCCAGCCGGTTTTTTATGATGCTTGCAGGGATTCACCCTTTTCCCGTTTCTTATCCAGATTTCATCGGACTGCATTATTTGATAGAAAGGATATTTAGCGAGATATCCCACCTGTTCCCTTAATTTATCTTTCTCCCAGCAGTCATCTGAATCCATAAAGGCGATCCATTCAGTGCGCGCATGGCCGATTCCCGCGTTTCTTGCTGCGGAAGGACCTGAATTATGAGGCAAAGAAATGAGGGATATTTTTGCTCCGTAGCTCATTAAGGCATCTTTTGTCCCGTCAGTGGAGCCGTCATCAACAACTATTACCTCTTCGGGTTTATAAGACTGGTTCAATACAGAATCCACTGCACGTTTTACAATGTTTTCACGATTGTATACAGGCACTACGGCCGTTACCTTACTGAAATCTTCATCAAGGAACTGAAAAAGGTTTTTTATTTCCTGCTGAAGCAGTTTCAGGTTCATATTGAAATCTGACGGGGTATTGTTGTCGGAATAGTCGGCGCCGAATTTCAGGCAGTGGAAGCTGATGCCGGTCTTGCCGAATATATTTGCCTGGGCGTAACATTCCATGTCGATTACATTATGTTCTTTCCACAAAGCAGGCAATTTATTTAAGTGTTCCTTTTTTACGCTTATCAATGAATGCACATTTATAATTTTTTTATGAAATGGCAAGGGCAGTCTCGTATCAAGTTCCAGTTGTTTGCCGTTTTCATTTGAAACGCACTGTGGCCTCATCCATTTACCCAGAGAATATCTCCGGTTTGTGAGACCACACGTTCCAATGTTTATTACAAAGAGCGGATTCAGATGGTCCCGTATCCAGCACGCGGTTTCTTCACTTACCTTTAAGCCGGCCCCTGTTATTACTACCAGGATG